>JAHDCE010000451.1 GCA_020630045.1 Saprospiraceae bacterium
GAAACGCTCGCCGTCCGAAATCATTCCCATCGCCACACCGGAAACAGGGGATTTGATTTTCACACCGGCATCCATCAGTGCCAAAGAACCGGCACAAACGGTTGCCATAGAAGAAGAACCGTTGGACTCCATAATATCGGAAACGATACGTGTCGTATATGGAAATTCTTCTGTAGGCAATACTTGACGAAGGGATCGTCCCGCCAGATTGGCGTGTCCGACTTC
Organism: Saprospiraceae bacterium; assembly: GCA_020630045.1. GTDB lineage: Bacteria > Bacteroidota > Bacteroidia > Chitinophagales > Saprospiraceae > JAHDCE01. The sequence goes on from JAHDCE010000451.1 coordinate 226, forward strand.
ACGTCGTCCGGGACCTCTCATCATTTTCACCTCTCCAACAGAATATCCGGGAAAGTTGTAATGCAAGATGAAGTTTTCAAAATACAAACCATGAGCATCATCGACCATTTTAGCATCCTTCTTGTTACCAAGAGTCAACGAGGTCAAAGATTGAGTTTCTCCACGATTGAAAATCGCCGAACCGTGAGCAGAAGGCAAATAATTCACTTCACACCAAATCGGTCTTACCTCATCCACTTTACGGCCGTCAAGACGGACACCTTCGGAAAGAACCATCTCACGAATCAATTCCTTTTTGACCTTGTCATAATATGATTTTGCCTTGTCCGTATTCTCTTCCATATATTCCTCGCCCTTTTGCTCGGCCAAGGTCGCAATCAAGTTTTCCTTGATTCCATCGAATTGTTTTTTACGGGCTTTTTTGTCCAAAGCGGCACGAGCTACCTTCAAAACACTATCTTTCACCAAGTCGGCGACTTCCTTTTTCAGATCTTCGTCAACCTCGACTTTTTCAACTTCACGCTTGATGGCTTGGTCCCCGACCAGCTTCGCTAAATCCAATTGAAGTTGGCACTGTCTTTTGATTTCCTCATGTGCGATTCGAATCGCCTCGATCAAATCCAACTCCGAACATTCCTTGGCTTCGCCTTCCACCATCATTACATCGTCCATAGTGGCCGCTATGATAAATTCCATATCGGCTTTTTCAAGCTCACTCCGTGTGGGGTTGATGCAAAATTCTCCATCGATTCGAGCAACACGGACTTCGGAAATTACCGCTTCAATCGGAATATCAGAAACGGCCATTGCGGCAGAAGCAGCCAATGCGATATATGAATTCGGAATGGTTTCCGGATCTCCCGAAATTAAGTTTAGAACGATTTGGGTTTCGTTCATATAACCATCTGGGAACAAGGGGCGAATAGCACGGTCGACCAAACGGCAATTCAATACTTCATTGTCAGACAATCGTCCTTCTCTTCTTAGGAAGTTGCCCGGAATTCGACCGACAGCCGCGAACTTTTCTTGATAATCAACAGATAGTGGAAAAAAACTTTGTCCTTCTCTAGCTTCCTTCGCTGAATTCGCAACAGCGAAAATCATCGTATCACGAACCTTAAGGACAACGGAGCCATCAGCAAGAGTTGCCAATTTTCCGGTTTCGATAGTAATGGTGGTTCCATCAGGCTGATCGTAGCTGATGGTTGTTGGAGTTTGTTTACCCATTTTTCAAATTTTATAGTGCCTTTTCGCTCTTTCCTCTCTTTGGGGAATTCATCCCATGACACCTTTTTCTAATATAATCCTTTTAATATCGGTGCAAAGGTATAATTTAGAATTGAGAATCAGGAAAGAATGAATATTTTATATGTTTAGAATTTTATCGAATTCAAAATATTTATATATCAGGTCGTTTTTTCCACTGAAATTCGCCTAATCAGTTCTCATAAAAGGCAACAAAAAATTAGATCCTTCCCTTTTTTCCAAAAAAAACACCCGGCTTCTTATACAAGAAGCCGGGTGTAAAGTATTTCGAATAAATTCGGAATTATTTTCTGATTCCCAACTTTTCGATTAATGCACGATAACCTTGAAGGTCCTTACGCATTAAGTAGTTCAACAAGGATCTTCTGTGTCCTACCATTTTCAATAAGGCACGACGGCAAGAGTGATCTTTCTTATTCGTTTTCAAGTGATCTGACAAACTCTTGATACGGAAAGTCAACAATGCGATTTGTCCTTCAGTGGAACCGGTGTTGGATTCGGAACCCCCATATTCTTTGAAGATTTCCGCTTTTTTTTCTTTTGTTAGATAAGTAGCCATTTTAATTTTTTTTAGCTGTTACCGAAATAGATTCTGCCGATGCAATTTCAGCGAGCCGCAAAGATAGGTTTATTTTTTGGTTTTCATAATCAAAAAATAAAAAACCTCCTAGGGAAAATCCCTAGGAGGCTTCACTTTCTTACTTTCATTTTCCGCTAAGCGGAAAATGAAGTGCCGCAGCCACAAGATTCCTTCGCATTCGGATTATTGAAGGTAAATCCCCTATTATTTAAACCTTGGACAAAATCGATTTCGATACCGATTAAGTAAATGGCGTGAGCCTTATTCATGATGACTTGAATACCATTGATCTCATATTCTTGGTCATCGTCTTTTTTCAAATCAAATCCTAGGATGTACGAGAATCCGGCACATCCGCCTCCTTTCACACCTACCCGCAAGCCATGTCCTTCAGGCACCTCTTTTTCCATCATCAATTTTTTGAGTTGTTCAACGGCTCCATCTGTCAAGGCGATTGGATTTTGTAATATGTTTTTATCTGACATTATTATTCGTTTTCTAGTACAAAAATAGGGGTTCAAGATGACTTTCGGGAAATCCGAGTAAGAAATATCACTCTTTTTCAAACGTCGCAGCCTACGATTTGGTTTCTGATTGTTTCTTTTTCCTGTTATTTCATTCTACAAAAGAGTAAAAACCGTTTAATTTTGTGCATCATTTAAATCTTATTATATGCCACTTTGGGTAGAGGTCATCCTAGAAATCATAAAAATAACCGTCCCCGCATTGATTGTGTTCTTGACGGTCTATACATTGTTCAAATCCTATACAGATCAGCAATTGAGGTTGAGATCTATGGAATTAAAGAAGGAAGACAGAAGTGTCGTCCTCCCTTTAAAATTGCAAGCCTGTGAACGATTAAGTTTGTTTTGCGATCGTATATCCTTAAGAAACCTTCTCTTTCGTGTCAGGGACGATAGTATGACGGCAGATACTTTAAAAACTGCAATGATGGTCGCTATCCAACAAGAGTACGAACATAATATCTCCCAGCAAATTTATGTTTCGGGTAACCTTTGGAAAATCGTCACCTTCGCTAAGAACGACACTATCAATGTGATTCATCATGTCCGTAAAACGGTGGATGAAAATGCCGGAGGATATTCACTCCAACAGGCAATTTTCGCATATTTGGAAGAAGTCGGTGAAACATCTACGGACAAAGCGAGACTGGCCATTGCCACGGAAGTGAATTCTTATATGGATTAATGAAGTAGTTTGAACATATGATTCCATTCAATAAAATACAGACCTACCTCCTACCCTGTTTAATTATTACCCTTGGCATGGGTTGTTCTCCAAACAACTTCAAAACGGGCACTAAGGGGAAAAATTATCCAATGACAGTTGAAGCAAACAGGACTTCCGATGCTTCCATATCCGATATGATTTCTCCTTACAAAGAAAAGCTCGACGCCAAGATGAATGAGGTTATCGGGCAAACGATTCAGGAGTTATCCGGCGGAAGGAAAAAAATGGAATCGCTCCTAGGAAATTGGGTATCGGATGCCATCCATCATGAATGTGAAAAAAGGCTAGGCAAAAAAATCGACTTTGCTGCGGTCAATCCGGGAGGAATCCGGATACCCGCACTCCCTAAAGGAGATATCACTGTCGGAAAAATATTTGAACTCATGCCTTTCGATAACAATCTCGTTGTTGTTGAAGTCGATGGAAAATCAGCGAAGCAATTTTTCGATTTAATGGCATTAAATGGCGGCTGGCCGGTGAGTTGGCCGGTGAAATGCGATATTCACGGTGGAAAAGCCCAGCGGATTTCTATTAATGGAAAACCATTCGACGAAAGTCGAACCTACTTGATTGGTATGTCCGACTATATTGCGAATGGCGGTGACAATTGTTCGTTTTTCAAACCGCTCCCTAGAAAAGAAACCGGCGTATTGTTCCGTGACGGGTTGATTGCACAGGTAAAAGAAACAACTGCAGCAGGAAAACCGCTTGATTCAAAGCTGGAAGGGC
>JAHDCE010000452.1 GCA_020630045.1 Saprospiraceae bacterium
ATGTGTATTCCGGATTGATTAAATACTTGGACAAAGAAGATGAATTGGCCGGTGTAATGGGGCATGAAATTGCTCATGCAGCCCAACGTCATTCCACTCGTCAGATGACGAAGATGTATGGTGTCTCCGTATTGCTTCAGGCCTTAGGTGGCAACCGTGCTATGTTGCAACAAATCGCCGGGTCGCTTATCGGGTTAAAATTCAGCCGTAGCCATGAAACGGAAGCGGACAATTATTCTGTCGAGTATTTGAGTGGGACAAAGTACAATTGTGCGGGAGCCGCCGGATTTTTTAGAAAAATGCAAGGACAGGGCGGTGCTCCACCGGAGTTTTTGAGTACACATCCGAATTCCGGTAACCGTGTTGAAAATATCGAAGCGAAAGCCCAATCAAAAGGATGTCCGATGCGTGATGTTTCGGATCAATCCAGATATCAAAGATTGAAGAGTATTTTGTAATATTGAAGTTGTGTTTTCCGAAAGGAAAAATAAAACACCCCCTAGGAAAATTTCCTAGGGGGTGTTTTATTTTCAGCGGAAGCGTGGACTATTTTTTAAACCTCACCTTCGTCGTTCGTTGAATCCAACAAGGAACCTTGTAAGAATCCCCTTCTTTTACTCCCCTCATAAACCCATCTTGTTTTTCAGGAAGATACTGGGAGTATTTGTTGATGGATTTTTGCGCGGCAGCGGCAACAGAAGGGTCTTTTTTCGCCTTGTACCACATATCCATCGCCACCCAAACTACGACTTGGCTCTCCCAGCCACGTCCCGGGCCGCAAAGCGGACCACTGGAAGCGTACATATCGCCGATGAGCTTGTAAGGTTTACCCCATCCGGGTTTGTTTTCAGCAGCCTTGTTCGCCCAATTCCTAGCGGTGCTGAACTTCTTTAATTTGCCGTAGTAAATGCTAGCCATAGAATAAGCGTATTTGGCTTTATACTCTGTGTTAGAAGTTTTGTTGTAACGCTCTTCCATACATTTGACAGCTTCGACATATTGACCGGCTCTTAGCAAATCTTTACAACTCGGGCCAGTTGTAGGTCTCGGATCTTTAGGATCCGGTGCAGGTTCGTCTTCTCGACAAGAACTGCCATAAGCATTATTAATTTCTTGAAGCTTGGCATCTGCTTCCGAACATCCACCCCAGCGCAGTGTGGAATATACGTCAATCAAAACATCACAATCACTGCGATTTTCTTCGTAGTTCGCTAGGTATTTATTCTTGTAATAATCACAGTCATAAAAACCCTTTTCCGCTTCGAATTCTTCTAGACGCATGGGAGCGTAGCTTTCTACGATTTGGAAATTTTCAAGCGTTTGTCCCTTGGATTTCGCCAAACCATTGGCGAGTACATCTTTGATGAGTTGGTCGTACTTACGAGCTTCTTCAATCGAAATCGCCTTGTCATTGTATTGTCGAATCAACAAATCCGTAAACGGATTCAAAACGAATGCTTGGGATTTGACACCATCCGTATCTAGCGACTTTTTGAATAAGTCGTATTTTTCCTGTTGGGTCGCCATGTCCGGATAGTTGTAGTATAAATCGAATGCTTTCCGACCATAAATGAATCCTTTGTCCTTGGGATAACACTCATTCATTTCATCGTACAACTTCATAATGAAATCCACATGGGCTTTCTTTTCTGTAGGATCGGTGGCTTTTTTGTATTTGTCATTGTAGATGGCTAATCCCCAAGTATAAATTGTATTCCTACGGCCGTCCGCTGCCGGTGCTACGTCATAGACACGTTTCCAAAGGGTATACGCCGCGTCGTAATTTTCTTTCTTGATTTCATCTCGGCACAGTACATAATCAGTCGTCAATTGTTCCTTGTTAGGAGCATCGTTCCAGTTGGGACAAGGGCTGATTCCTTCTTGTGGTTTCGGTTTCGGCGTTTCGGTTTTTGGTTTTTCCTCTTCCGTTTTGGTGGTTTCTTCCGCGACTTTTGGCGTACAGGCCCAAACGGTCAAGGAAAGCAAGGAAATAAATAAAAGGCATCGTTTCATTTCAAAAAATTTTGGTCAGAAAATCCGAAGCCAAATTTTGGCTTCTTGAATACTTCAATCTAAAGAAATCGGGTAAAATAGTACTAGTGTAGCAAATTGCCGAATCGTTGGTTGAATCCTTCGATTCCTTGTAATCCGCCAGTATGTATGGCGAGTATTTTCGTCCCTTCCGGGAAATATCCTTTACGGATTAAATCTAGAATTCCATACATCATCTTACCATTATAAACGGGGTCGATCGGAATATCGTGTTTGTTCTTGAATGAATTCATGAAATCTACGAGTTCAGTGCTCCATTTTGCATAACCTCCGAAGTGGTAAGAGACATTGACTTTATAAGAACAGGTATCGTGTCCACCGAATTGTTCGACCAAGGAGCGGACTTCCCTTTTTATGAATTCGCCTTTCAGTACAGAGAATCCGATGACTTGGATTGAAGGAGGCAATCCGCTGACCAAGCCGGCTAGAGTACCTCCCGTGCCTACCGGCAAACAAACGATATCTGGCGTTAATGTTGTCGTCTGTTGCATGATTTCTTCGCCCAGTTCTCTACATCCGCGAAGGGCGGCTTCATTGGTTCCTCCTTCTGGTAACAAATAGAAATTATCAAATAGCGTTTTCCACTCTTCTAGTTGGTTTTCTTGGTATTTGTTGCGGTATTTCTCTCTAGAGATAAAATGTAGTTGCATGCCATTCGCTTCCGCGAAATTCAAAGTCGGACTCAATATGGCCGCACGTTCTCCCCTAATAATCCCGATGGTCGAAATTCCGAAATGCTTCCCCATAGCTGCCGTCGCATGGATGTGATTCGAAAATGCACCACCGAAGGTAAGGAGGTTTTTTTTTCCGCTTTCGCGGAATGCCTCCAAATTGTATTTCAGTTTCCGCCACTTGTTCCCTTGTATCAAAGGGTGGTTGAGGTATTCCTGCTTGAGGAATAACCTGATGTTATTGGGGTTGTCCTTTATTGATAAATCAATTTCCTGTAAGGGAGTCGGCACGGTATTCAAAACGGCAGAATTATTTTGGCAAATCGCCGTCGCCGTCTTTCATGAAATTGAACTTGTAACCGATGGTTTGGCTTGGTTCTTCATCATCGTCGTCATAGTCTTCCCATTTGGTGACCTCTGTGATGAACTCTTCTACATGACGGACGAAGAAAGGTTCTTTCATTTCCTCCGGTCTATAAATCGCTATGACCTTATGTGGATGTGGTTGCCCGATTCCTTCGATGTAGGGATAATTGATGAGCACGATGACTTTGCCATTAAAAAGCTGTTGGTAAACCAGTGAACCATTGTGCTTGATGAGGTGTCGTTGGATATTGTCATTTACTTGTTGGAACATTCCACTCTTGGTATCTCCCAAAGAGAAAACGATGGCATCCATGTTTTCCAATTCACCGACTGTTTCTATTTTGGCATCGATGCCAGCATGCCCACTGATTTCCGTGAGCAAGTTGACGATATAATCATGTAGGTGATCGGTCCAAGCCTTTCGATAGGCGAGTGTGTTTTCAAGGACTTCTTTGTATTGTCCGACTTTTCGTTTGAGGTTGTTTAGTTCGTTGACATCCATTCTTATCGTATTTGTGGTAAAGGTAGTGAACTCCATTCAATTTTAACAGGCGTCTTAAACGCTGATTTCGGTATCGGCGGCTACTTGCTTGGGAGTGAAGAAGCGTTTTACCTTTTGCCACCAAGAAGCATCGGTGCTTTCAGATGCCGCTTTCTTTTTCCCGATATATCCCACATCCTGTGCTCCGGTTTGGCGGATGAGCTCGTCCTTGATGATCATGTATCTCCTATCCATGCGTAATCGTGAAGTCCCGATTTTGATTTCTACGAAATTGAAATCTTCTCCAACGGTCATCCTGTCGTCAATCGGCATGGCGGTTTGTCCAAGAGAATTTGTATAAGAAAGAGTTTCCGTTCTCGGTTACGAGCCACGCTTTTTTGCGGGACTTGATTTTTCCGTATTTATCCAATGGATAAACCGGAACAGCGACGTCAATATCCTGGTGTTTATTCCTAAGTT
>JAHDCE010000453.1:0-270 GCA_020630045.1 Saprospiraceae bacterium
TCCATATCATAAAATTGCTCAAAAAACAAGTTTTTATCGCCTTTTGAAAATGGCAAATAAACAGCTTTACGAGTCCATTCTATCTCTAAATCATAAATATTGGGAAAAAATGAAATTTTATCTAAAAATTTTGATTTCAGTATTGGTAAAACATAATATTCTTCATTCAATTTAGATAAAGGGAAAAAGCTACGCACCTTATCTCCTTGTCGAAAGGAAAAAGAATAATATCTAGAAGTATCCCCAATGTCTTCATCCTGAAAAGATTGC
>JAHDCE010000453.1:280-4047 GCA_020630045.1 Saprospiraceae bacterium
CCAGTGAATCCCTTTATCAAAGCTTGAATGAAATTGCATTCCCAATCCCCAACCATATTTCCCTTTAATAAAATTCACCCTAGAGTCATCATCAGTTAAATAATTATTGGTACTGGTAAATTTTTCAACAATATCACCTGAGTAAGTAAACAAAGAGTATGTGTATAAAGACCTACCTTTACGCTTTCTAAAGAACAAAATTCCATCTTCAACTATTGATATTTTTCGTATTTCTTTAGTATCATCTAGTTTACCTAGTAAAATATTCAACCTACTTTTTTCCTCAAAAAGGTCGAATTCTTTGGTTTTTAAATCGAACCATCCAAATACTGATTGTGGATTTTCACAAGAATATACCTGAACAATCAATTTGGAAGAATTCCCTAACTCTTGGGAGAAATTGCTAGGGAGCGCTAATTTATATTTATCAAAAACCAAGGGAAACATACCACTTATTCGAGCATTTCCTAAATTAAAACTAATAAGTTCTATTACTGGTATATTTATGGTAGACTCACTTTCACAAATTGGAGTTTTTCTTGAGACAAGAAATGTGAGTATTTGCGTTTCTTCATCAACGTACATATGATGAATCTCTCCCAACCCAACTTCATTCCACAATTCATTGATATCCTTTTCCCACAATAATTCGGAAACATTAGGGACCGAGGTTAAATTTTGCCCAATTAAATCGGAAAAGAAAAAGGTATGCACAAATAAAACCAAAGGCAGGATCAGGGTCGATATTCTCATTTTTGGCGTTTATCGAGTTATAGTTTTCTATTTGACTGACAAGATAACAAACCCACCAAAAACAAAAAAGCCCCCATTGACTATTTTCAATGAAAGCTTCAAAAACACCTTAAGCGGAGAAGGAGGGATTCGAACCCCCGATAGCCTCTCGACTATGCCGGTTTTCAAGACCGGTGCATTCAACCGCTCTGCCACTTCTCCGGTTGCGGTTGCAAATGTATGTGATTTTTACAAAAAAGGAAACCTATTCGATCAATTTTTTACAACTGTTGAAAATTTCAATAAATACCACTTCACCGACAAGCCGAATTGACGGAAGGAATACCCGTTGAATTCATTGGCTGCAAAATTGCCGACATTGGCCTTGGCCTTGATCTCCCAAGCGGGAGAAGGTCGGAAGCCCAATTCCAATAAGCCCCTGTAAGAGAATCGAATATCTGCTCCGGCTTCCTTGATAACACCCGGTACGACCTCCACTCGGATGCCAATTTTTTTGTCTTCCCTAGCAATGGAATTATATTCTAAAAACGCCTCTCCCACCACTAAGGACGAAGGGCTGTAATAATCTAATGGTACTTGCTCCGAAAATTGCATGATTTGCAAATTCAGCCCTGTTTTTATCAAAGGACGCTCCTTCAAATTGCGAAAAACGGACATGGTCAAGATATTTTGTCCATTTCCATCGGAATAAAAATTTCGCATCCCTTGGACAAACAGCCCGATTTGCTGCTTGATATTTCCGCTGTATTCAACTCCTGCTCCCGTAAAGGTGATTCCCGACCCTACCAAAGAGGTCGTATAATCATAAATCCGCCTTTCGGCGAAAATAGAAAGGAGGTGATTGCCATCCATCTTATAATTTCCGCGAAAGCGGAAAGTGAAATCATTGGAAAGCGAAACCCCTTCCATCTTTTTTAAAGCCAATCCTCCATCGACCTTTATTGCTAATCTTTTAGACTGGTATCCTAGCCCGATGGTTGGATATTGAATATTCGCCTTTTCATTCAATTCGGTATTTCGAACCTGGTAATTGCGGAACCCGGCAGTCACAAATAATTTTTCACCCACAGGAATAGCTATTCCGACACCTGTCGAAAGCTGTCTGTTGTTTCCATTGTCCGTCAAATATGAAGTTTGGGCGCTCAACGTCGGACTCGTTTTTTTACGAATCAAATCACGTACGAATAACCCGTCCGGATGATTGGGAAAGAAATGTAACATGGTTTCGATTTGGTTACCCGCCGATCCGAAATCACCCAAAGCAAAACTATTATTCGCTAGACCCAAATTTCCATCATAACTACCGGAATCCAATTCAATCATTTTCTTTGAATGGAATTCCACTTCAGAAAACCGGCCTTTGGCCGAGGCATATTGGGCAAGGGCTACTTGTATTTTTCCTTCCGGAAAACTGCTTGACAATTGGGACACGATTCTTTCCGCTTCGGAAAACCTTTTATTCCATAACAAGGCGAATAAATAACTTTTTGAAGCCTCCAAATATTGGTCTACATTAGTCGAATCCGCCGCTTCATAGGCCGTTCCGGCTAATTCAAGCGCTTCTTTATTTCGACCTAATTGATGTTTGATATAGGACAATTTTTGAAGGGCCGTTATTTTGTATTTTTTAGAAGATAACAATGACTTGAATTGCTTTTCCGCTTTTCGGAAATCATGTGTCCCTAATAGAATACCACCATATCCCAAACGAGCGTCTTCCCAGCTTGGAAATTCGTTGACCAATTGTTTATATATTGAAATAGAGGCCGAATAATTTCCTAGTAGGCGAAACTCGTAGGCTTGACCCAATCTTGCATTTTTTATTTGTTCATCTATAAACGGCAAATCCATTTTTAACAGCTTGGATCGACGATAAACGATTAATGCTTCGGAAAACTTCCCTTGCATGGCCAATGCATTTCCTAGGCCTAGAAATGAAATAAAATTTTCAGGATATTCCGCTACTAATTTTCGATAATATTCTTCTCCCTTTATGGATTCGCCTAACCATAAATAACTTTCCCCAAAATTCAATTTCAATTCTTCATTATCAGGATTAGATTTCAATTTTTTATTGAAATAAGAATGAGCCTCCCCCGCTTTTCCGGAAAGTCCCAATGCCCGACCATAACCGACTTGAGCAGAGATGTTTTCCGGTTGGTTTCGTTCCAATTTCGAAAAGATTTCAATGGCATTCTCGTAGTTCCCCGAGTCCAATGCTTGGAATCCATCTTGTATGGAGTCCTGCGCGAACAGGATACCGAACAGACCGATAAACACTAAAGTTGTGATGATGTGTTTCATAATATAAAGAGAGCTTCTTCGCTTCGAATCATCCCGAAGTCCCTTTTTCATACGAGGCTTTTTCAGATATGTTTTCATCCCTACCCCAATATGACAACCTCCTACCTTTGAATAGCTTCATTTCACCCGTCCAATCTGAACACTCACCGATAGAAAAGGGCATTTCAACGAAAACACCTTACCATAAATCGTTGATAACAAATAAATTAAAACAAAGTAAAATATTCTTCCATTCACCGACAGAAATCGCAATTTCACAGAAAAATCACTCACTCCAAGCCCATTCTCCCACATCTTGAGGTCATCATTCATTCAGAAAATATATTCATCATGAGAAATCTAAGCATTGAAAAAAAGGAAAGCACTCAAGGAGCTGATTACAATAAGGTAGTATATAACTTAAATGGAAGTCTGGCTTCCCGTCAAGCCCTTGAATTAAAAAAAGACATTACCCAGTGGTACAATGAAAGTGCGACAGAATATGTCATCGACCTTTCAGGTACAACAGAGTTAGACATTGTAGGAATCAACTGCCTAGTAAAAATGAAAATCATCGCTGACGAAAAGAATATCCGATTCAGCATTCGAGCCCCTTATTCCAAAAACATCGTTAGTCAATTTGAAAATACTAAAATGGAAAAAGCATTGAATGTGAATTACTTGCTTGAAACACGCTCTTTGGCGGCCTGATTATTTCCCATAGTATATCA
>JAHDCE010000454.1 GCA_020630045.1 Saprospiraceae bacterium
ATATCAGCGTAGTAGCTCCGGGCAATTTTATTTATGGGTTGGATTATGCTTCTAACACGAATTATAGTTCATATTGGGGGGGAACTTCACAAGCAGCGCCATTAGTAGCGGGACTCAGCACTCTCCTACTCTCAGTCGACCCAGCTTTAACTCCTGATCAAATTAGGGAAATCATCGAATCCTCTGCAGAGGATCAAGTCGGATACTTTATCGAAGACCAACCCGGATTCGATATCTATTATGGTCATGGAAGAGTAAATGCCTACAATGCACTCAATAGTTTGGTTTCAACAACGAACATTTTTCAAAAATTCGAATCATTATCATTGTTTCCCAATCCGACATCATCCACTTTGAACATCACACTTCCACAAAATTCCGAAGTCGTTTTGATATACAATGCCATAGGACAAGAGGTTCAAAACATCTCCATTTCCGGTTACCAAGAAAACCTGAAAATAGATACCTCAAAATTTCCGGAAGGAAATTATTGGGTCATTACTCAAGATGCAGAAGGGAGAACGATTGCGACGGGGACATTTAGTAAAAATTAAGTAAAATTCTCCCGATTTCAAGCGGGAGCAATAACGAATTCTAAGTCTTTGCAAGCACCTACTCATCCTAGGATGGAAAAGTAGGCAAACATTGTATATTTGTGCCATGCAAGAGAGAATCGTTATTTTAGATTTCGGATCACAATACACTCAACTCATCGCAAGACGCATCCGTGAGTTGAATGTTTATAGTGAAATCGTACCTTTTAATAAAATCCCCGAGCTGGACGAAGGGGTAAAAGGTATCATCCTTTCAGGAAGCCCATTTTCCGTAAGGGGAGAAAATACTTTGCGTACCGATTTGGACGCCATTCTAGGCAAAAGACCGATTCTTGCCGTTTGTTATGGAGCTCAATACATCGCCCATCATCTTGGTGGCGAAGTGAAAGCATCCAATAAAAGGGAATATGGCAAGGCAGTCCTTTCTAAAGTACATGAGAGTAAGGGGATTTTAGCGGGTATTCCCGGCAATTCCCAAGTTTGGATGTCGCATGGAGACACCATCGCCAAAATCCCCGAAGGATTCGAATTGGTTGCCGGTACAGATTCTATCGATGTCGCTGCCTACCAATCCGCCCAGGGAAGATTCGAACAACCTGTTTTTTGTTTACAGTTCCATCCGGAAGTTACCCATTCACTTCATGGAAAAGAAATCCTGTCGAATTTTGTCATCGATGAATGTGGATGTTCCGGCAGTTGGACACCGGCTTCATTCGTAGAAGATACTGTAGCCAAACTTCGCAAAGAAATCGGTGATGAGAAAGTATTGATGGCACTATCCGGTGGAGTGGACTCGACGGTGGCAGCCATGTTACTTCATCGTGCCATCGGCGACCGCTTGTTTTGCTTTTTTGTTGACAATGGTTTGCTTCGCAAAAACGAATACCAAGAAGTCCTAGACTCCTATAAAGGAATGGGGCTGAATATTCGCGGCGTTGATGCCAAAAATCAATTTTACCAAGAACTTTCCGGCGTTTCGGATCCCGAAAGGAAACGGAAAATCATCGGTCGTGTATTTATAGAAGTTTTTCAAGAATCCGCCAAAGAATTCGAAGGAATCAGTTGGTTGGGACAAGGCACTATTTACCCTGATGTCATCGAATCCGTTTCGGTTCACGGGCCATCTGTTACCATCAAATCCCATCACAATGTCGGTGGCCTTCCTGATTTGCTCAATCTAAAAATAGTAGAACCCCTACGGATGCTCTTCAAAGATGAAGTCCGACGAGTGGGACGATCCATGGATATTTCAGAAAAAATTATCGGCAGGCATCCGTTTCCCGGGCCTGGGCTGGCCATCCGAATCCTAGGAGATATTACCGAAGACAAAGTGAATTTATTACAAGAAGCCGACCACATCTTCATTTCTGGATTAAAAAAACATGGTTTGTACGACAAAGTCTGGCAAGCCGCAACAATATTATTGCCTATCTACTCCGTTGGTGTGATGGGCGACGAAAGGACTTATGAAAGAACCGCAGTTTTGAGAGCGGTAAATTCAATCGACGGCATGACTGCCGAATGGTCCAGACTTCCGCATGATTTTCTAGCGGAAATTTCGAGTGAAATCATTAATCAAGTAAAAGGAATAAATCGTGTCGTATATGACATCAGCACAAAACCACCGGCAACCATCGAATGGGAATAAGTGGATTCTCTTCTTTGGCATCGCTCTACTTGTCAGTTCTTGTGGACTGTTTGGAAAGGGTGAATATTACGAACCCGATAACCCGGGTGATACCGTTGAAAAACCGGAAGACCCGGGAAGAGTGGACGACTTGGACCCGGACACCCTACGTTGGACAACCAAACCCAATGACTATCCACCGATTGGCGATCCGGTTGCTACCGTTCCCGATCCGGATCCGGATCCGATTCCGGACGACCCGGTGGTAACGCCTACGGATCCTCACGACAGTGGCGGAAGCACTTATAACAAATACAATGTAGCCATTATCGCTCCTTTTAAGGCCAATAATAACCCGACTAAAGTGAGCGACAAATACACATTAAGGTCAGCCCAATTTTACGGAGGATCACTTTTGGCACTTGATAAATTGTATACCGAAGGTATGTCAATTAGTGTTGCAATATATGATACGGAGAGAAACGCCACCAAAACCAGAGAGATATTGTCAAGGCCAGAGTTTGACAATATCCATCTCATTCTTGGACCAATGAGTACAGAACCTTTGAAAGTAGCCACCGAGCATGTAAAAAAACGTGAAACGGTATTGATTTCCCCTTGGAACCCGAAATCAGGAATCACCTATGATAACCCAAGATACATACAAGTTTCTCCTTTCGTCGAAACCCGTTGTCAGGCGATTATGCGACATGCTAGAAAATACCATAAATCCCAAAATATCACTTTAATCGGAAGAAGTACTTCAGGTGAAAAAGAACGGTTCAGGTTCTTTCAAGATGAAAACCGGATGATTCGAACCAATGGCGGATCAGGTACATTGAAAACACATATCGTAAATCCGGGTGACAACTTTGCAGATGTAGACCTCAAGCCTTATTTCTCTACCACGGGAGACACATCTGTATTCATCATTCCGTCTATCAATGAAAAGTTTGTCTCCGCTATCATGAGAAAAATAGTATTGGACGGCCAAAACAAACCCGTAGTGATTTATGGGTTTTCCAATTGGATGGATTTCGAAAGAGTCGGATACGAATATTATGAAAATTTGAATGTACATCTCGCCAGTCCATATTTTATTGATGGAAGCAGACAAGATATACGGGACTTCAAGAGAAGTTACTACAATCGGTTCGGAACCGTACCTGATTTCAATGCATATTTAGGATATGACACCATGTTGTTTTTTGGAAGACAGCTAAAAAAGTACGGTACGAATTTCCCTAAAAAATTACAAGAAGAAGACGACCGTTATTTACATACTACTTTTAGCTTCAGGCCTGATTTCATGGGAGGTGACGAAAGGAAAGCTTCCCAATATGAAAACAAGCATTTGAACATTTTAAAGTTCGACAACTTTAAATTTTATCCGGTCAACTAGTAGACTCGTAAACTACGTTATTATTTCTTAGACGCTTTATTGGGAAACAACAATCCTATTCCTCAAGGACATAATTCTATTTTGATGAAAAAAAGAATTACTTGTACCGTCATAAATGACTTGAACTATGACCAAAGGATGATTCGGACTTGTACGACTTTACAAGAAGCGGGTTATGAAGTAAAATTGGTGGGTAGAACCAAGTCCAAATCCATTCCATTATCGGATTTCCCCTTCCGGGGAATACGGTTGAATTGTTTTTTTTCCCAAGGAAAATTATTTTATTTAGAATATAATATCCGCCTATTTTTTTTCCTCCTTTCCGACGAGGCGGATATTATATTCTCTGTCGACCTGGACACGATTCTTCCCGGTTTTTTTATTTCAATATTAAAAAAGAAAAAACAGATATACGACGCTCACGAATACTTTACAGAAGTACCTGAAGTCACAGAAAG
>JAHDCE010000455.1 GCA_020630045.1 Saprospiraceae bacterium
ATCAAAACGGCTCGGAATAAAAAGCTTCATGCTTCTTAAAAAGAAAGATTATCGCTTCATGAACTTGAAGTTAGAGAAGCTTCCATCTTCCAATGTCAATGTTACAATGTAGTATCCATTCTCCAAAGAAGACATGTCTACTGATTGCTGGTAATCACCTGCAAAAGTTTCATTGTATGTATTTTGCATAACCATGCGACCCAAGATATCAGTTACTGTCATCTGAACACTACCTTCAGTAAGAAGTGAATAGTTGATAGTAGCTAGGTCAGAAACCGGGTTTGGAGCAAAGTCATTAATGGTCAAATCACCGTCTTTCATGATACGGAAGGCAGGGCCAGATCCGGTAGAAGCAGTTTGAACAGCACTCCAGAAACCATATCCACCTGTACCACAAAGTGTACGTACACGATATTGGTAAGTCGTACTCGTCATCAAGTTACCTACGACAGTAGTAGTTGTACTAGGTGTACCTTTTTGCAACCAATCGGTAGTGCCCAACATACGATATTGTACTTGAGATTGAGTAGCTGAAGGATCGGAAGTCCAGTTGAACTCGATAGAAGTTCCGTCTGCACGTGGAGTTCCTGTAATACCTGTTGGAATCGGACAAACGGAAGTCGCAACAGTTTGCAACGGAGACCAGTTGGTCCAAGAACCGTCGCAACATCTAGCGCGAACACGGAACTCATAGAAAGTTTGTGGGTCAAGCATTGCAATATGGATTTCAGAAGTTGGAGCTGGTTTACCTTTTGAACTCCATGTAGTAGTACCTGCTACACGGTAACGAATTTGATAGAAATCAGCACTAGGTACTTCATCCCAAGTTGCCATGAATCGAGTGTTAGAAACTGCCATAGCGGAAACGTTTGCAGGCATCATACACATAGATGGGTCACAACCGCCGGCAACCTCTATTGTAAAGTCTTCTACCTCACCATAAGATACATTACCACAAGCAACAGGAGCATCAGTCCAGTTGATTCGAACTCTCATACGGTAAGTACCACCGGCTGTTCCCGCTGGAGGAGTTACCATTCCTTCGAATACAGTTGCATCAGCATTGATGTCAGTCAATGTAGTTTGCTCACCTGCATCATCAAAAGAGAAGTTATTGTTCCAGTCTACCCAAACTGTTCCTTGATCTTCTCCTGGATATTGTGCCGGACCATTGGTTACAGAAACCGTTGAAGCTACACCTTCAGCCATTGGGATGATAATCGCACTGTTGTCTGTGTAATCTTCCGTACAACCAGTAGCCGAAGTAATATCCGTACCATCGACATTCACGCCATCAACACCTTCATCACAACCATTGGTGGATCCTGCAGGACAGTAACAGTTAAGTTCGGAAGGAACTGTGATAGAGAACTCCATACAACCGGTAGCAATACCGGAGCCATTGGTTGGATAAATAGTAGCATAAAATACATCGCCCGGGCTGATTCCTGTCAATGGAATACTTGTGATATTACCAAGTGTGAAGTTATCTGCGATTTCTACACCGCCGGGAGTAACGCCCAAATCAATTTCATATCCTGTTGCATCCGCAACAGCATCCCAGCTGATCAAAAGATCACTGAAATTACAAGTAGGATCGATTTGAGAAAACATTTCATTTGATGAACATCCGGGAGGAGCAGTTGATGTAGGACAAGTTGTACATTCCATGGTTGAAAGGTGATTGACAGCATCAGTACCACAAGCAGCGTCAAGTGACCAGTGAACATATAGGTCATTGGTAGTCGTAGGGGTGACGCTGGCCGGGTTAGCGCCGTTGTACAATACATTTGTAAAACCGGCATCATCATAAATGGTGATCCAACCTGCGATGTCAAAGTCGAAAACATAAGTTTCGCCGGCTTGGATACCTGTGATTTGCGAGTAGTCACCAGCCCATGTGTTAGTGGCGATTGTAGCGGCTACACCTCCTTCTGCAGGTGCTGCTACTGGTGCGTTTGGCCAAAAGTAACCCTGCACACACTGAGCGTTTGCCTGCATGCCAACCATGGTCAGTACCAATACAGCAAATAATGAACGAATAGAAAAATGCTTCATTGTAATTAGATTTTTAAAAAAATAATGAATGGATTTGATAATCAAAAATACTAAGTAATAGTCAAAAAATAAGTTGTCGATTTGAAAATCGTAATTTTTAGTTTAGACGAGGCAATTTTTGAAGGAATAGCAGGGCTATTGCTGAAAAAATTAACGAAGTATAAAGTAAAAAGAACATAAGTCAAATCACAAAGTTATTATTTGACTGTTACTAAATAACTGTTTTGGAGTTAGAGCAATTTGGTTATTTAGGTAAAAGATGTGCTTGTTTCTAGGGACTAAATTAATACATATTCATTATATAACCCGAACATATGAGGGAAAAATATTTTTGAGTTATGATTGAAATTATACTCGGGTTTAAGTGGAGTGAAAGAATTATAATAACGTCATTTTGTTGTTTGGGGGATGTATAGCACTAGTATTCGAACTTCATAATGAAGAGTCCGGTATCTTTTCAAAATTTAATAGATGTTACCACGAATTTTTTGTATGAAAGACGAATCGTTATTTTGGGAATCAACGAGGATTTCGCCGCAAAGCATAGCCATAGCTACGTTTAAGGGGAATAACGAAGTGGATTTTCAAAGAAGTGAAAGAGAAAAAGGGCGAGTCAAAAAAATGCAAACCACTTAATTTTGAGTATAAACAAGAACGGTCTTTGAGTTCAAACTCAAAGACCGTTCTTGTTTATCTTTAATAGTTGGGCTTTTACAACCTACTCCATTTGGATTATGGATATAATCAATTATTGACGACTTGGGGATAAAATGGGGAACTGAGCACTGCCATAATGCGAAAATTTATCATCCGCAGTAAGAGGGAATTGATAGTGGTTGATAAAACTCATGAAAAAAGCGGATAACTCATCAATGCTAATGTTCCTGGATTTTGGTTTTAAATAATAAGCGATGTGGTCGATTCCTCCCTCTTCATTCCAAAAAACCTTAATCCACATTTTCACTCCCTTGATATCATATTCCAACATATTGGCATATTCCTCCATTTTAAGCAAAAGATCAATCCATTTGCCAAATGCCAAGTCGATATCATGGTTGCATGCTTCCAGAAGCTGTAAACGATACTCTTCTGAAGCAGTTTCAAATTCTTCTGAATATTGTCCAATCAAGAATACTTTGGGTAAATCTGTATCTTGATCTTCCTCACAAATTTCTACACAATCATCACCACCACCATTGTTGGCCAATAGTGAAGGTTGGTAGATTACAAAGGCTAATAAAAGCCCCATTATATATATTGCCCCTTTCATTCTTAACAGCTTTAAATAACAAATATAAGAAAAATCAGCCAGAAATGTAAGAAGTAAAAGGCAAGCCTTTATAGAATCCCCTCTCATTCAGCATTTTGGTATTCATCAATTTACGTTAAAACGGGATGGGTTGTTATAAGTGAATCGGAAATTTAGTTTTTTTTAATACAAAAACGAGGTGTTGTGGAAAATCCGCAACACCTCGTTAACAAATGGAAAGAAAAATATGGATTCGACCTGTTCCTTGTTATTACACAATGTAATTAGGCCAAATCTACATTTTTAGATGGTTAGTGGCCATGGCCGTCATGGCTATGGTCGTGTCCGTGATCGTGACCATGGTCATGGCTGTGGTCGTGACCGTCATGGTCGTGACTATGTCCTTCATGGCTACTATGGTCATGTTTTTTTGCAATTAAATTCAATTGCAATCCAATCTCGTCTTTTACAAACTTGTCTTTTAAATTCAAAGCGGTAGGAGATTTGAATGTAATGCCCCATTTCGTTCTGTCGATGATGAATTTTCCGGATTCGGCGGTAACCGCTTCGTCCGTCATCGTGACATTGGCCTTGAACTCAACACTTAGTGTTTGACCTTTCATCGTCAAATTTCCTTTGACCAAGTGACTCATCAAAGAATCGTTTTCTAGTGGAGTGACAGATGCGATTTTGAATCCTGCTGTCGGGTATTTGTTGACATTGAAAAAAT
>JAHDCE010000456.1 GCA_020630045.1 Saprospiraceae bacterium
CATTCCTCCTTGGAAATGACTTTGGCGGATATGTTGGGGAAAACACCACTGGAAGTGCTAGATTATGTTCACGGAGAGAAAGTCTTGAGCTTGGATCAAGCGCATTTATTGGCGTCGAAGTTCCGAATTTCTTTGGACGGCTTGGATCAGCGGCATGTGGGTGGGATTCCCTTTCGATATAATGCGATTAATTACAATATTTCTTCCTTGCGGGAATATTTTCAAATCATCCTTTTGGAATTACAACGTGTGGATGCTTGGGGGCCTAGGAGATTGGTTTATGCGGCGAATGATTTTCCGATGTTTTCTTTGTTCCAGTTCCCTGACTTAGCGGCTTTCAAATTATACTTTTGGGGGCGTACGGTTTACAATATCAAGTCCTTTCAAGAACGACAGTTTTCCTTGGATGAAATCGATCGGGAAAATTTGGAATTGGGGGAACAAACTTGGCGACGATATCTCAAAATGCCTTCCGTAGAAATTTGGAGTAGTGATATTGTAAATAATGTATTAAAACAAATTTATCATGCTTGGCGTTTCGGTTTTTTCAGAGAAAAAAAAGACGCTATTATTGTCATCAATCAGATTGACGTATTGTTGGACCACATTAAAAAACAAGCGGAAATCGGTCGGAAATTCCACCCGCGGAATTATCCGCCCAAGCGAGAAAATTATCAATTGTTTTACAATGAAATTGCGGTGACGAACAATACCATATTTTTTCAATCCGAAGAAACCAATTTGACTTTTGTCCTACAAAATGCGCTCAATTATCTGGTGACGGATCACACTGCGTTTTGTATGAAAACAGAAGTTTGGTTAGAGAATTTGATGCAAGAGTCGACGCCTATCAGTATTCACAATGCGGAGTTGAGGGAAAACTTTTTTGCCCGGATGAAGGACAACCTGCATTTTGTACGTCAACGAGTCATGAAGGAGGATGCACCGAAAGTTCCTACTAGGAAATAGGTCGATTTTCTTCTTTCGTTATATATACGATTCTTTCGTGTGCGTAAGCCAGAGCGAGTTCCAATTGCTTTTTTTCATTGAGCTCCGAGTTATCGATTAATATGGCGTCCGGCGCTTGTCGCAATGGACTGTCTTCTCGGGATGAATCTATCCTGTCCCTTTCTTTCAAATTCTTTTTGATGCTTTGGAAATCGGCTTTCATTCCCTTTGCCATTAGTTCGTCCAGTCTTCGCTTTGCGCGAATTTCCGTATCGGCAGTAATAAACAATTTCAAACCGGCATTCGGATAAACGACGGTTCCGATGTCCCGCCCATCCATGACGACCCCTTTGCCTATTCCCAGGAGTCTTTGTTGCTTGACCAATTCTTTTCTGACCGCTGAAATCGTAGCTACAGGACTTACGAACTCGGAGACTTCCATGCCTCGGATTTCATGTTCTACGTTTTCGTCATTGAGGAAAGTAGTATTGATTCCGTTTAGGTTTTCAAATGAGATATTGATGTCGGACAAAGCCGATTGTATTTGTTCTTTGTCGTCAATGTTAATGTTTTTTCTTAAAAAATAAAGCGTAACCGCTCTATACATCGCACCTGTATCCACATATACATAATCCAACTCTTTTGCCATTGCTTTGGCAAGTGTGCTTTTACCGCAAGAAGAAAAACCGTCTATGGCAATTATAATCTTTTTCATATCCCTCTTAATCCAATATCTGCAATTTAGCAAATTTCAACATGAGTCTTTTCTTTCCGGAGGCATTAAATTCAACTGTGGCGAATCTTTTATCTCCTGAGCCGTCAGTTGATACGATTACTCCTTGTCCGAATCGGAGATGTAACACTCGTTGTCCTTCCTTCATACTAGAAGCCGGACTCGGTTTGAAATCCTTGGGGTCGATGACTGGTGTTTGGGATGCTTTTCGGATTGGTTTGAAATTACCTTGTAGCTTTTTACCCGGAGTACTTCCCCCTGAGTATCCCGGGCCGGGAGCCGCGGTGAATTGAGAATCCGGTACTCCGTCCAAGTGTTCTTGTGAGATTTCATCCAAGAACCGACTCGGTTCGTTGTACCTCATTTTACCAAAAGAATATCTTGACTTGGCGTAAGATAAAGTCAAGTGAGCTTCCGCCCTTGTGATAGCCACATAGAAGAGTCTTCGTTCTTCATCAATGTTGTTTTCGGATTTCGCCATGAAACTGGGAAATAAATCTTCTTCGAGTCCGACGACGAACACTGACGGAAATTCCAATCCTTTGGCGGCGTGTGTGGTCATGAGCGTAACAAAATCACCATCGTCTTCTTTGTCTTGGTCGGTGTACAAGGCGATGCTTTGGAGATAGGCGGCCAGTGATCGGTCTTCTCCCAAAGTTTCGTCTTCGCCTTCTTCAATGACGTCATCTTCTGTAAATTCTTTGATACCGTCAAGGAGTGCATTGAGGTTTTCCAAGCGCCCCATCCCTTCGATGGTGGTGTCTTGTTTGAGCAAATCCATAATGCCGGATTGCTTAGCCGCATATATGGCGAGTTCGTAGGCATCGGCCGAGTCGGCTCTTTGGGCGAAAACTCCCATCATATTGACGAACTTATTGACATTGCGTTTGGCGGCGGTTCCTAGGGGAGTTACGGTCAGACATTCATACAATGGCTTGTCTGCTTGGGCAGCGTAGGTAATCATTTTATCCAGGCTCGATTTACCGATTCCCCTCCTAGGATAATTGATGATTCTTTTGAGCGCTTCTTCATCCATCGGGTTGATGATTAAACGCAGGTAAGCCAGAAAGTCTTTGATTTCCTTTCTTTGATAAAATGAGGTACCACCGAAAACCTTGTAATTGATATCGTGTCTTCTCAAGGATTCTTCAAATACCCTGGATTGGGAATTTGTACGGTATAAAATGGCGATATCCTTGTTGTGTAAATGGTTTCTTGTTTTTTGTTCTAGGATTAATCCGGCCACCCGTTTTCCTTCCTCCGTGTCGGTCATTGTTTTGACCAATTTGATTTTTTGTCCCTCGCCCTTAGCAGACCAAATGGTCTTTTTCAATTGCTTGGGATTGTATCTGATGACCTGATTCGCCGCTTGCACGATATGTTCGGTCGATCGATAATTCTGTTCGAGTTTAAAGGTTTTGAGGTGCGGATAATCTTTTTCGAAATCGAGGATGTTATCAATCGTCGCTCCTCGGAATGCGTAAATACTTTGAGCGTCGTCTCCTACGATACAGATGTTTTGTCCACTTCCCGGATAATTGACCAACTTTTTGATGATGGCATATTGTAGGAAGTTGGTGTCTTGAAACTCATCGACCAATAAATATTTGAATCGTTGGCGATATTTGTCCAGTACATTGTCCGGGTTGATATGTAGGAGGTAGAAAAACTGGTACAACAAGTCATCGAAATCCATGGCACCCGCCCTTTTGCAGCGCTTGACATATTCTTGATAGATTTTGATGGTATGCGGCCGTTTCGCCATTTTATCTTCGTACAGCAGCCGCTGGTCATTGGCGTATGCTTTCGGTGTGATGAGATTGCTTTTTGCGGATGAAATCCGATTGCGGATAACATTGGGTTTGTGCGTTTCCGCCAATTGGAATTCCTTGATGATGGTTGTCAGCAAACTCTTCGAATCATCCGTATCGTAGATGGTGAAACTAGAAGGATAACCGATTTTTTCCGCTTCGGCTCGTAATATACGGGCGAAGATGGAGTGGAACGTACCCGCCATGACTTGACGCGCCTTGTCTCCCACTACTTTTTCAATCCGTTCTTTCATTTCTCTCGCGGCCTTATTGGTGAAGGTCAAGGAGAGGATTTGGTAAGGGGGAACGCCTTTTTCTATCAGGTGGGCAATCCGATAAGTAAGCACTCGGGTTTTACCCGATCCGGGGCCGGCGATAACCATAACCGGACCATCCGTATTGGTTACCGCTGCTCTTTGGATGTCATTGAGTTCTTCTAAGTAATTGGACATTAATACTGGAAAAATTCTTTAGTGAAGCCTTTTAATACACTGTAAACTAAATAATATTAAATTTTGAAAACATCTTTCGTCCTGAC
>JAHDCE010000457.1 GCA_020630045.1 Saprospiraceae bacterium
AGTGGATTTTCAAAATAACAATTTGGCTATACTCAATTTTTCGTGATAACATCTATTACCTTTAAGTCATGATTACAAATGATTCCTTGAAAAAGTCGGTTTGTTTATTGGTCCTTATCTTATGTTCCCTATTTCATTTTGTTGATGCACAATCCGATTCGATGATAAAGTCGATTCAGGAATTGGAGAAGGTAGTTTACAATTCGAACCAACCTAAAGAAGAAAGAATTCCGGCCCTTGAGGAACTCATTGAGTTATACATGGAAGGGGAGGATTATCAAAATGCTATGGCGGCTTCCGAAAAACTGATAGAATGGGCAGAAGGAGATTATCCTAAAAAACATTTAGGAGCGATAGATCAAAAGTTAGTCGCATTATATCGTTTAGGCGATTTTGATAAAGCCAAAACCGTAACGAAAGAATCGTTGCAAGCCGCCCTGTCTTATAACGATTCACTAAACATCTTCAAAGGGTTGACCCGCTTGGGTGTGCTTGAACAAGAAATGCAGAATACAGAAGCGGCTCTTGATTATTTACTGAGGGCGGAAAGTATGGAAATTGAGAAACAATATAAGTTGAACATGGCCACGCTCTATAATGCATTGTCCATCACATATAGTCATAAAGAAGTATTTGATTCTGCCCTTTATTACATTCGAAAAACCATAGATGAAGACTTGAAAAGAATGCCTGATAGCAAACCTTTTGTAGTGAATGGCTTTAGCAATATGGCGGCGACTTATATAGATATGGAGCAATACGATAAAGCAATCGCATGCCTAGATTCTACCTTGAATTATGACTTGGATAGTTTGCCGGACAGGATACGGGTGTTGGTTTACAACAATTATTACGAAGCATATTGGTCGAAAGATGATTTTGAACAATCCGAAGCATATTTTAAAAAGTATGTCGCGGTAAAAGAAGGAATGTTAGAGGATCGATTAGACAGCGAACTGGAAGAACTGAAATTGCTCCATCAAAAAGAAAATGAATTCATAGAACAAAAAAGAAAATCTGAACAGGAGGCGTTTCGGTTGCAACGGATTATTTTATTTTTAATTATCGGATTATTGTTGGCGGCTTTAGGGTCGGTGGTTTTGTTTTATCGGAATAAGAAGAAAAAAGATAGGCTGGAATTGGAAATGGTTAAAACAGAACAACAATTACTCAGGACTCAAATGAACCCGCATTTTATCTTTAATACAGTATCGGTAATTCGTTCATTGATTCGAAATAATGATAATAAGAGAGCGGTTAAATATTTAACTCGATTTTCAAGATTGATGAGAACGATTCTAGAAAATTCCGCAGAAAAAATGGTGAGCTTGGACAAGGAACTTTCCGCCATAGATGATTATGTTGAATTACAATCCATCCGTTTCGGTCAATCCTTCGAATATGATTTGAATGTTGATGATTCGATAGAAAAAGAATTCGTTTCGATTCCTCCTATGATATTACAACCGTTCATAGAAAATGCCATCGAACATGGTATTCGTGGAGTAGACCAAGGAAAGATAGAAATGAATATTCATGAAAAAAACGGAACCTTGCATTGTGTGATTCAGGACAATGGAAACGGAATAATAATGACAGAAGCTGGCAGTTCCGATAATGCCGATTTAAAAGGTAAATCCCTGTCAACTTCCATTACAAAGCAACGATTGGAACATTTCGGGCGTCAATTCAAAGTGGACGCCGGCCTTGAAATTTACAATTTGCAAAATCGGGGAGAACGAGGAACCCGGATAGAACTTCGCATTCCATATAGTGAAATAAAAGAGTAATCATGATTCGGACATTGGTCATTGATGATGAGGAAATCATCCGGAATGAAATCCTCGATATGTTGTCGAGTTCAGCGAAAGATGAAATTGTCGTGGTAGGTGATGCCGGCTCTGTGGCGGAAGCGATTACATTGGCGAAAGCCTGTCGTCCGGATTTGGTACTGTTGGATATTAATTTGCCTGACGGTACCGGGTTTGATTTTTTGGAAAAAGTGGAATACCGGAATTTCCAAGTCGTTTTCATTACCGCTTATGAAGAATTCGCTCTGAAAGCGATCAAGCAAGGCGCTTTGGATTATTTGCTCAAACCTGTAGATGAGGATGAATTGGAAGAGGTACTTGAGAAGGTCATCAGAACAAATACCAATGACTTAACCGAGCAGTTAGATATCGTCACTCGTTCCCTAAAAGGAAATAATGAAAAAATTGTATTGAGATTATTCGATAGCTTCCAAATCATTCGATTCAATGAATTGCAATATTGCAAATCGGATGCGGGCTACACGACATTCTATTTGTCTGACGGTCGGAAATTTACCACCTCAAAAACGATCAAAGAGTATGAATCTTTACTGCCGTCAGATACGTTTTTCAGATCCCACCAATCTTATATTATCAATTTGGATTTCATAGATCGCTATGAAAAAAGTGGTGATGTTATTTTACGAGGAGATATCAATATTCCGGTGTCTGTTCGCAAAAGAGATACGCTTGTGAAACTGCTTTCCTAGCCGTCAAATTTATCCTTTTCAACGCTTTTTTATTGTCTTCCGACGAATATCGTTTCAGGGGATACGGATATGTATTCGGTCCCATGAAAGGCTATTGCAGCCGTATTTTTGAGGAGAACAAAGGAGACATTTTTTATATTGATTAAATATACAGAGATGACAGATATTTTGGATTCCCCGGAATTAAAGAAAGGAGAGTTTAAAGACACATTAAAATTTTTGAATGAAGACCTCCAACTATTATTGGATAAAAGGATATTGAAAATATTCGGCAGTTGGCGATACAAGCATACCAATGAAAAAATGAAGTACAGCCTCAAGTACTTCGAACGACAATACCAACCCTTATTATTGGAATTATTTGAGAAAAAAGATTTTGCATCTATTGTTGCATTGCCTTCCGGCGAATATGGAGGTTGTGCTACACAATTGGAGTGCAGATGGGTCGAATCCGGAGAGTTGATTTGCGTCCAAGTCGTAGAAGCCCGACCACATGAAGGCGGACGATATGTGGGACTGACTCCTGCTAGGGTCTTTCAAGGAGAAAGGGGAAAAGCGATTGTGAAATATATCGCAAAAATGGAGCGGTAAAGTACCCTATAAAAAATATTGATGTCACTTTTAAGTACCTGGACAAAAGTAATTGAATAATGATTTTCAAGGGGATTTTTGTTTTAGTCGAGGGAAGCCCAGAAACTGGTAGCCATAGCTACCAAGTTGAGGACTGTACGAAGGATAAAGCAAAAATACCCGAAAAGCATATTC
The DNA here is from genome assembly GCA_020630045.1 of Saprospiraceae bacterium. Classification (GTDB taxonomy): domain Bacteria; phylum Bacteroidota; class Bacteroidia; order Chitinophagales; family Saprospiraceae; genus JAHDCE01. The sequence goes on from JAHDCE010000457.1 coordinate 3,287, forward strand.
CCTAATTATTTATGGCCGGGTACTTAAAATGCTATTTAAGAATGAAGAAAGGAATTGAAGTCATATTGCCCATATTGTTTTTTGTCACTCTGTTTTCAAGTTGTGATATGTTGGATACGAGCCGTACATATACTACACTTGAAAAGATAGAAAAAGTAAAAAATGATTTAGCGAATCAATTCGGAGCAGAAGCCGGTTATGGTACTCTGTCATTTGTTTATGACGACAATGTCGGTACAATCGTCTTGGCGAGCGGAACGGATGATTTTTCTGAATCCACTGCCCTCGAAAAAAGAAAAATGCAAGGCTTTTGGGAGGATGTTTCGGAAATCACTTATGAAATAGAAGGTGATGGTAATTTAAAAGACTATTTATTTACGATGGATGAATTAAAATTAGAACGTATCCCCGGTTTAATCGATCAGTCCAAAGTGAAATTAGTAGAAGAAAAAGACTTGGATGATATGGTCGTCAATACCGTGTTTATTGATTTTCCGGATAATAAACCTAGGGGAGAGAACATCCGATATTTTATCGATTTGGAACCTGAAAACGGAGGTACGACTTTTAAATTCATTTATGATCATAACGGAGCCTTAACCAGCTTTGATTATTAAAAGAAAATACCTGTCAATATTCTGACATCAACAAGAAAGAGAACCCCATCGGGGTTCAATGTTTATAGCCATTGTTGCGATATAAATTTGCGCCCCATCGGGGCCGCCTGAAATGTTATAGAAT
>JAHDCE010000458.1 GCA_020630045.1 Saprospiraceae bacterium
ATGAGTTCAATATAAAAATAATAGGTTTTCTTCGGATACTCCCATTTTTCTTTTTGGACTTGCTAAGACCCGTTTAAAACTGAATACTAGCCTGAGGTTCGATAGGGCCGGGAATCAAGTCCGGATCATCGTCAATCATTTGGCGGATATCAATTTCAATACCTCTGGACATCGTAGTAATTGGGACATCATTCGGATTCCCCTCAAATGGGTTTTCAGTGGTTTCCCCGATACGTTCCATCGTATGGAAAATCCAAGAAATAATTACCGTAAAGGGAATAGAAACCCATACGAAATTCAAACCTAAAAATTCCACAACACCGTGTATCGGACTGGAATGCACCTTCATATGCTCACGAATAGCAATGACAACCGCCTCTCCGATTTTCTCGAATTCGTGCATCATTCCCAAAGGCAATAACAGGATGAATATCCACACGAACAAGTAATTTAAAGTAGCGAACTGACGAGGGTAGGGGAAGTTCTTAATCCGCTCCACTTTTCCTTGTAACGTGAAAAATTCCGTCATCATATTTTGCATTTCCATGTGTCGGAAGTCTTCAATCAAGCCGGCATTCAAGAGCCTGTTCAAATGTCGGGATTGTAAATTCAAACAAGCACCTTGCTTGTTCTTTTTACTGAGTATCTCCTTCTTTTCCTCCTCTGAGACATAACCCGTCAATTCTTCTTCCAAGGAATACTTCCATTCCCGCACTTCTATTTTTGACATATACTCTTGGTCCGACTTGTCCGTTTTACTTGGCTCCCATGGCTTATGTTGACGGAGGGCATGTCTCAGGCTCGTCATCCAAGCGACATGTCTCATGACCATCTCTTTTCTGATGTCGGACAATTCCTTTTCTGAGACCGGAGATTCGGCACGCCGATTTGATATGAAGTCATTCAACATCAAAGTGAATGAACGGGAAGCGTTGACGATACCCCCATAAATTTTTCGGGCTTCCCACAATCTATCATAAGAAGCGTTGTTCTTAAAACTGACGATAAAAGCCACTGCCGTACCCACCACACCGATTGGCAACCAAGGCAAATGAAGCCAATAAAATCCCAAACCTCTATACAAAAAGACCGGTATGACTCCTATGAGGATAAATTTGTAAATGTCTCTTCTCGTCCATTTAATCAAATCCTTTAAAGGGTATTTCCTTTTTATAAACATGATGTCGATTTAGTGCGTACTTAAAGGCATAAAGTTAAATGTATAAATGAAAATTCCAATTTTCAATATGTCATAGATGTTATCACGGAATTTTTTGGCTATACTCAATTTTTCGTGATAACATCTAATAAAAGATAAACGGAACCATTTTCATGCTGTTCATATTGATGGGAGTGTAAAGTGAATCCGGAAGATTGGCAGAGTGGTAATGTGCTGTCTTGGAAAGGCATGGCTCCTGTAACAGGGACAGAGGTTCGAGTCCTCTATCTTCCGCTGATATTTTTATATTGAAATAAGCGTTATGTTCCTTCCTGAATTGAAAAGTGAATTTGATGAAGATATTTGTATCCTTATCAAATTAGATAATTACTCCTACAACTTTATTTGTGAATGCGGTGATGCCTCTCTGCTTACTGTAAAAGATTGTCAAGATACCGAAGCGATATTTATCAGTCATACTCATATTGACCACTTCGTAAATTTTGATTTTGTCTTAAGACATCAAATCGGTATCCGGCGGCGGGTTGTAATTTGTGGCCCCAAGGGAATTACCCGGCAAGTCCAGTCAAAAATCAAGGGATATCAATGGAATCTGATTGAAGAGGATGCCATCACTTACGAAATCCGAGAAATAGTGACTGAAGGGCATATTCAACGCTCCGAAATTAAGCCACCGATTTGGGATGTTATTCCAATAGAAGATTCGTCGGAAGATGTTTTGTATTGCAATAAAAGGTTTCATGTAGAATACACTATTCTGGATCATAAAACACCTTCGGTGGCTTATCTTTTCAAGGAGAATGATACGATAAAAATCAATATTGGAAAAAGTGAATTCAAAGGAGGGAGTTGGGTTCGTGAACTTAAAATGGCTTTTGAAACCAAGGACAATCAGTGCAAAATAAATATTGAAGGAAAGACTTTCGAAGCCCAAGATTTATATCATTTGTTGGAAGTTAAAAAAGGTGATACCCTTGGAGTGATTATGGATCATGCGGCGAATGAATCCAACCACCAAAAAATCGCTACATTATTCCAAAACTGTAATAAAGCTTTCATTGAATGTTTCTATAAATCGGAGGACAAAGAATTCGCAAACGTAAACTTTCATAGTTATTCTACCGCTTCAGCGGAAATTATGAAAAAGTGCGGCGTAAAAGAGGCGATTCCAGTACATTTTTCTAGGAAATACAAACAAGAAGAAATAAAAGAACTAATAGAAGAATTTAATGTCGGGTTATCGTAGTCACCACCCATATCGCCCCTCGTCCCTAAGGGTCGTCGGTACACCACCGATATCGAATTGGGTAGGAATAGAAACATAAGCAGCCGGTTCCAACCGGAAGACTTCCACATGGAGATGAGGATTCATCGACCACCCCGTATTGCCGGACAATGCGATTTCTTGCCCCCTGAATACATAGTCACCTTCCTTGACCATCGAACCTTTATGGTTGAGATGAAGGTAGGTGGCAATGGTATTGTCACTATGTAGAATCGTGATATTATTTCCCATACGGGGAACATGCCCCCAGCCACGAACCTCTTTGTAATGGTCTTCCACTTTGATGACCACGCCTTCCCGCATGGCACAGACATGTGTATTGCGTGGCATCACGAAATCCAGGGCATATCTTCCTTGGTGGGAATACCCCCCGAAGTACCCTTGGGACACCCGGAAACTACAACCGCTCAAGTAGGGCAACTGGTACATGTATGAATCATCATGATGCGAATTATATACATCCCCCCTTATGATGCGGAAGTCATAATGAAACCGAGTAGCTTGTAATCGGTGGCTGTGTTTCAGTATTTCCTTCTTGAAAGTATAGGGGGCGATGACCCGATATTCACGGATGGCTTCAGTAGCATCTTCATAATAACAATACAACCTTACGGTAATGGGGTAGCTGTTGGGATTGTCGGCATACACCCTTGTCCATTCTCCTTGGGTCTGGTGATATACTTTTTCAACTTTGACCATTCCTATATCACCATTTCCGGAAGGAAACGACCAAAGGAAGGGTAGGAGAAGGAGTAGTCTGAACATGAATGCTCTGCATTATTTTCACTACAAAGAAAATGAAAATTTATCAGACTCTTCTTATGGTTAATCACCCGGAATTTTGAATGGGATGATATATTGACCGCTCCAAGAGGAAGCACAGAAGTCTTCCCGTTGTAAATGATCCATCCAAATACGGAGGAATACCCGTTTCCTTTTTCTTGTTAAGAGAATGCCCTTCGTTGAAATGGTATTCCAATCATATTTGATTTCCTTGCCTTTTAGGACATCATTAAACAACAAATCCTTCATGAATTCATATCGTTTGAAGTTGACGATATTCGGATGGATTTTCGCTAAAACGGTCGAGTCGGATATAGTTGTTATTTCAATATAAGGAATGATTTCCAATGCCAATTCTTTATCGAATTTTATCCACTCGTCCTCCACTTTTCCAAGCAACGCCAAAGTGTCCATTCCCAATTCATCCCGAATACGCCGATACATGATAAAATTAAATCCCGCATTTTCATCAAATATTCCGGGAACGATGATATCGCCCGTCATGATTAACCGGACACCATACTTTTCATAAGAGTAATACTTACATGCATCCACATGGTAAGGATCGCCGGCCATTCTTATGCCTAGGGCTTTCGCTTTTGTCGCTTCTTCCACTCCTTTGCAAAAGGCTTCGCTGTCCTGGATGCAATAATGTCTGATCGGCACATACGTACTATCCGCTCTCGGTGAATAATATCCTCCTAGAAATGGCATCTCGTCGTTGATGTGTGCTCCTTGTTCCTCACAATATATTTGTATCAAACTATCACAAGAA
>JAHDCE010000459.1 GCA_020630045.1 Saprospiraceae bacterium
AAGCAAAAATACCCGAAAAGCATATTCCCTGATTATTTATGGCCGGGTACTTACACCAAACCCGGCTTTAAAACCATCTTATTTTATGATTAACAAATTAGTAACTGCATTGGCTTACCAGTTATGGTAACTTGTTCGTTAAATTAGCGTCGGAAAAACAAACCTTTCTGATATACTTATTTGTGAATAATTCGAAATAGATATGAAAACGAATTTCAAACTGCTTTTTTTGTTGGCCCTAATTTGTGGCACCTCCTTCCAAACATTCGCCCAATGTGAAAACTGGGCTTCTAAAGAAAATAAAGGAGAATTAGAGAATAAACATATCTTCTATCGTGATGCCGTCAAAGCAAAAGATTATGCTAAGGCGTATCCGTTGTGGAAAGAGATTTTTGCTATCGCTCCAGGTGCGGACGGTAAGCGCGCCACTCACTACAGCGACGGTCGCGAAATCCTCAAAAACCTATATGCAGCGGAAACTGATGAAGGTAAAAAAGCAGAAATGCTAAAGACTTTCATGGAGTTGTACGAGAAAGAATACGCTTGTTATCCTAAAGACAAGAAAGGAAAGGACAAAAAATCATACTTGGTTGAAAACCGTGCTTATGAAATGTTCTACACCTTTAACACTGCTTATGAAGAAACCTATCCGGTACTTCAAGAGGCATACACCATGAATGACTTGAACACAGGATACAGCGTCATTTATCCATATGCCGACATTACTGTTGACTTCTTTACCAAGGAGAAATTGACAGCGGATGAAGCCCTCGCCGTTCACAAAAAAATCAATGAAATCTGTAATCATCAGATTTCTACCAATAAAACATACGGCCCTTACTACAAGCAGGTCCAGGATCAAGCGAATGAGCGCTTTAACACCATCGGTGACTATATCTTCGGTTGTGATTACTTCTTGAAAAAATTGCAACCACAGTATTCTGCCAACCCCGATGACCCGGCGAACTACCGCGACATCTACGCTCAATTAAAAGCTAAAGGTTGTGACAGCAGTGTTCCTTTAATGGCAGAGATTTATGGCAAAATGCAGAAAGACCACCAAGCAGACGTAGCGGCTAAAAAAGCTCAGCTTGCTGCCGACAAAGCAGCTTGGCAAGCGAATAACCCGGCTTCTATGGCAAAGAAAGCATACGATTCCGGCGACTTCAACGGCGCTGCCGCTAAGTATGAAGAAGCGATTGCTAAGGAAACCGATCCGACCAAAAAAGCGAGCTTGCACTTTTATGCTGCAGCCGTTTACGGTCGTAAGCTGAAGCAAAGCAGCAAAGCCAAGTCCCACTTGCTAGAAGCGATCAAGCTTCGTCCGGGATGGGGCAAGCCGCACAACCTTCTAGGAGATTTATATGCGAAAAGCGCACGTTCTTTCAAAGAATCTTTCGATCAACGTATGGCTATCCTTGCAGCGGTGTCTCGCTGGAGAAAGGCTGCTAAAGATCCGGAAGTAGCTAGTGAAGCAAACAAAAAAATCGGACAATATGCCAACCAAAAGCCAAGCTGTGAAGATGTATTCATGAAGCCGGGTGTAAACAAAGGTGGTTCTTACCGCGTAGGTGGTTGGATTCAAGAATCAGTTATCGTTGAATGTAAATAATACATTCTTCAAACACATTCCGCTATAGCGGAAATAAAGAACCGGCTGCTAGGAGAATCCTAGCAGCCGGTTTTATTTTTATACTCGAAATTAAAGACCGGGTTCGGATGGTCTATCTTTCTCTTCCAACTGGCGAGCCTCCTCTTCTTCTTGGGCTTTGGCCTTCGCTTCATTGTAAGCGATAATAATCTCCTTCACCAATCGGTGTCGGACTACATCCTCCGGTTTGAGTCGAACGACGCCGATACCATCCAGCCCTCCTAGGATATCCAAGGAACGGCGAAGCCCGGAAGTCACTCGTCTCGGCAAATCAATCTGTGATAAATCACCCGTAATGATGCATTTGGCGGAAGGCCCCAACCGAGTTAAAAACATTTTTAACTGTGTAGTGGTAGAGTTTTGGGCTTCATCCAATATAATAAATGCATTGTCCAAGGTACGTCCACGCATAAATGCCAAAGGCGCCACTTCGATAACCCGTTTATCTATGAATTGCTCCACCTTTTCCATCGGAATCATATCTTCCAAGGCATCATACAAGGGTCTCAAATACGGATCGACCTTTTCCTTGAGGTCGCCGGGCAAGAAACCCAAGTTTTCTCCGGCTTCAACAGCGGGACGGGTCATGATGATTTTCTTGACTACTCGATTCTTCAATGCACGGACAGCCAAGGCCACTGCCGTATAGGTCTTACCCGTACCGGCCGGACCGATGGCAAAAACCACATCATTCGACTCCGAGGCTTCCACCAACATTTTTTGATTTTTGGTCCTCGCCCGAATCGGTTTACCTCCGAGGCCATACACAATGACCTGTCCGTTAGTACGATTACTTAATTTCGTATCAAAGGGGTTGTCTCCATTGATAATGTCTTTTACAGTTTGCGTTGATAATTCTTCGTACTCTTTCAAAGTACGCATCATGAGCTCGACGACGCCCTTCAGATGTTGGGTATATTTCTTTTCACCCACCAATTTGATTTGAGATCCTCGCGCTACAATTTTTACTTCGGGAAACGCTTTACGGAGCAGATTGAGTTTGGAATTGTTTTCTCCCAACAATCCGACCATATCCAAGCCTTCCACATTCAGTATGATTTCACTCAATGCAGTATTCTTTTTTTATTTTAATAATTTTTGATGCAATCATCCACCCTCGGGACGGGCGGACGCCGAATGACGCGGTAGCGTCATGTGAAATGGCGGTACGCACTCCCATCCGGAAGTCAGAATTTGATATTTTTGTAGGACAATATCAGCATGACTGATTCAATTTGCGGGCAGATGCCCATTTAGCTCAAAAATACGAATTTTCCCATGTCCGAAAATGGATTGCCATATATTATTACGTTAACAACCGATTTTGGTTTGGATGACCACTATGCCGCTTTGATGAAAGGCGCCATTTTGAGGTATGATAAATCCGTCAATATCGTAGACATAACGCATAACGTCAAAAATTTTGATATCGTTCACGCGGCCTTCGTGTTGCGGAACACTTATTCGCATTTTCCTGAAAACAGCATCCATATCATCAGTGTCAGGAATGAATCTCCTTGGAAAATTCCTTTTATTGCATTGCGGTACGACAAACATTATTTCCTAGGGCCGGACAATGGAATTTTCTCCTTGGCTTTTGACAAAAACCCGAATCAAACTTTCCGCCTCCCATCCGAAGGCTCCGGCGTATTTATCATGAAAGATATTTTCGCGAAAGCGGTGGGACATATCACCAAGGGCCTACCCTTCCACGAAATAGGATTGCCATATGAAGAAATCGAACAACGGTTCAGCTTACAACCCGTAATCGAACCAAATCGGATACGAGGCTCCGTAATACATGTGGACAGCTATGGTAATGCTATTCTGAATATCGACAAAAAACTATTCGAAGAAGTCAGGAACAAGCGGGAATTCCGCTTGTACTTCAAACGATACGACCCTATTACTTCCTTGTCGGAATATTATTCGGACGTGCCTGTAGGCGAACCGCTCTGCCTTGTCAATTCTTCCGGCCATTTGGAAATCGCCATCAACCTAGGGCGTGCCGCCCAAATGTTCGGTTTGAAAAAAGAAGATGCAATCCAAATCGATTTTGGAAAGACTTCTTAATACTACTTTGTCAGTTTAAAACGAAGGAGCGATATCAAACTTAAGCGTGAAACGAGCATCTCCGGGTTGGCTGACTTCCGTCAAACGCCACACCGCATAGACTCTGAATAGTTTGAATATGTTTTCGATACCGACTCCGACTTCGGCATAAAGCCCTTCTAAGGCGGTCAATTGAGCGGAGCCTCCTAACAAGGAACGGTTTTCATCACTCATACCTCCATAAATCCCCTTACCGAATACCATTGCACGGAGTTTGAGTTTTTTCACACCCGGAATCGTATTGAATATAAATCCGTCGA
>JAHDCE010000460.1 GCA_020630045.1 Saprospiraceae bacterium
CAACCTATTTACCCGTTATAAAAAAGGTTCGGAACCGAGAGGTTCCGAACCTTTTTTCATTCCTTTTGGAAAAGTGTAGATTATAAAAAGTCTACCTTTCCGGAATCCAAATTGTAATAAGCAGGTACGATTTTTACAGTCCCGCCATCTACGGCCTTCTTGATAATAGAAGAACGGTTCTTCAATTCTTCAGCATTCAATTCCGCATTTTTACGGATAACATCAGCAACATCGGCACCCGCTCCACAAGCAGAAATCGCAGGTGTGATATGCGAAACCAAGTGGTTCAAATTGTAACCATTGTCACCTCCTGCCAAAGCAGCATTGACCGCACCACAACTCTGGTGACCCAATACGACGATGACTTGTGTTCCACAATGTGCTACAGCATACTCGATACTTGCGATACTTGAACTGTTAGCGATATTTCCGGCTACGCGGACGACGAACAATTCTCCGAGTCCGGTGTCAAATGCCAATTCGGGTACGACACGGCTATCGGCACAACTTAATACAATAGCATAAGGAGCTTGGCCCCCTACCAAGGAATCACGGCGTGAGCTATCTTGCAATTTTCCATCTAACTTGTCAGCCACGAAGTTGGCGTTCCCTTTTTTCAATCTTTCGATTACTTCGTTAATAGTCATGTTATAATTCGGTTTATGTAATAATGATGAAATTCCAATAATTTGCCCAAAAATAAAAAATATCATCCGCGAATGCCGTTATAATAGTAATGAAAAGGTAAATATTAAGAATTGTTTATCAAGTCATCGCGATTTTTTATCGAATGGCGGCTTCCAATCCTTCCGGTTCATTATCTCTTTTACTTCTTGATATGATAATGGATAAAAATCATGGCAATCGACCCCAACATCAAACGCCCGGGCATTGGGATCATCCGGCAATGAGCCATGAGAGTGGCCGTATAACTGATAACTTCCCCAATGTTTGGTATTCCATTCGCGGATAGCGTAATGGAACAATACAATCAATTGTCGACCTCTAGGAGCTTCCGAATCGTCAATGACTAACTCATAGTAATCCCTGATCCATTCAAAGCGGTATCGGCAAGCTAGAGCCGATTTTTCATGATTCCCTTTTATCAAATAAATATTACCATTTAAACGATCTAAAATTTCGCGTAAGCGACCGGGATGACACAACCCAACATCTCCTAGGTGATATACATCATCATTCGGGCCTATTTTTTCATTCCAACGATTGATGAGCGTTTCGTCCATCTCATCTACATTTTGAAAAGGACGTTCGGAATACTTGATTATATTTTTGTGTCCGAAATGATGGTCCGAAGTGAAAAATAAATTTTTCATTGTTCTAAATTTTATGACATGACCAAAATTGGGCATCGTATCAATACAATTCCCATCTCTTTTTAGTTCCGCAAAGGAAATTTATTAGATGTTATCACGAATTAGATTGTATGGCTATAATTGATCTTTCATCCTCACTCTTCTTCATGTACTCATCATGGTAGCTACGGCTACCAGATTCCGTGCATTCATCAATTGAGAATAAAATCTCTAATTCTAGCTCTCATAAAAACAATTCGTAATAATGTCTTTTGTATGGACAAAATCGACACATAAAAACATATTATTCGTATACATGATACAACTATTGTTACGGGGAACGGTTTTTGATATTGAACTTGTCAAAGAATAGCTCCATCAGAGCTATTTTTAAATAAGCTTGCTAAAAGTCCTAAACCGACTAGCCGTTCTACAACGAAAAACCAATATTTCGAGTAGGAATATCTAATTAGAATTATCTTCGTGCTGATATGCAGTTTTTATATCCCACATTTCTTTTCGCATTGGCGGCAATCGCCATTCCGATTATTATCCACCTGTTCCACTTCAGGAGATTCAGGAAGGTATATTTCACCAATGTGAAATTCCTCAAGGAAGTCAAGGAGGAGACATCCAATCGCAACCGCCTCAAAAACTTATTGACGCTTTTGATGCGTATCCTCGCGATCGCTTTTTTGGTTTTCGCCTTCGCCCAACCCTTCATTCCGCAAGGAAATGAAGTCAAGACCGGTGAGCAAGCCATCAGTGTTTTCATCGACAATTCCTATAGCATGAGTTCGGTGACCGCCGATATTCCATTATTGGAAAAAGCCAAGCAACGTGCTAGGGAAATCGTAGAAGCGTATGCGGTTGATGATCGATTCCAAATCCTCACCCACGATTTTGAAGGCCGACATCAACGACTCATCAGCAAAGAAGACGCTCTCTCGTTAATTGACGAGGTAGAAATCACACCGGCCGTTCGCGAAGTATCCCAAGTATTGAGAAGGCAAAAGCAAGCCCTCAACAATTCGATAATAGAAAACAAGGTAGCGTATCTCATTTCCGATTTCCAAAAAAACATAACGGATATCAAACCGGAAAGCGATACCACCGTTACCGTAAACCTGGTTCCGCTTCAATCCATGCGTAAGCAGAATATCAGTTTGGACTCATGTTGGTTCCAAGCACCGGTTCAGATGAAAAACCAGCCCAACCCCTTGGTTGTAAAAATCCGTAACCTAAGCGATGAACCGGCAGAAAACGTCAGACTCACGCTCAACCATCAAGGACAAGTCAAACCACTTGGCTCCTTAAATATTCCGGCCAATTCCGTTATTACGGATACCGTAAATATCACCGTATTGAAAACGGGATGGCACGAAGCCGAACTCAGTATCACCGACTACCCCGTACAATTTGACGACAAGCTTTATTTCACATTCAAGGTACCGGACGAAGTTCGGATATTGGTCATCAATGACGGAAAAACCAATCGATTTTTGGATGCCGCTTTCGAAGGAATCTCCATCTTCAAAGTAGATAATCTACCAGCTAAAAATTTGGATTATTCCAAATTGCCGGATTACAATTTAATCGTCACTAATGAGTTGTCAGCCATTTCCTCCGGACTGTCTTTTGAGTTGAAAAATTACGCTTCAGGAGGTGGCAATTTGCTCGTTTTCCCGGGCAGGAATTCGAACGTCTCCTCTTACAAGAGTTTCTTATCCGCCTTACCGGCGAATGAAATCGTCGCCTTTGATGAATCAGAACGAATTGTAGGAAGAATCAACACTTCGGAATTCGTTTTTAAAAATGTGTTTGAAAATACACGTTCTAACATCAGACTCCCACAAACCCAAGGAAACTTCCAGTTGACCAATTTCGGAAGTCGGGGCGAAGAGCAATTGCTCAGTTATCGTGACGGCTCCACTTTCCTAGGAAAATATAGAATCGGACAAGGGCACTTTTACCTTTGTGCCGCACCATTGTCAGACAAATACAACGACTTGGTCCGCAATGCTGAGATTTTTATTCCGATGGCTTACAAAATGTCCGTGTCATCAGGAAAAGAAAGTCAAATCGCCCACTTCATCGGACAAGACGAAGTACTAGAAACCGGTAGTCCCAAAAAAGATGGAGAAACGGTGTATAAAATGAAGGGCAGTTCCGAAGAATTTATTCCCGAACAGCGAAAAATCGGCACTAAAGTCATCCTTGGGGTCAACAATCAAATCAAGGAAGCCGGGTTTTACAACTTATTCTTCGAAGAAGAAGATGTGCGGGAAAAGTTCGCTTTTAACTTTGATAGAAAAGAGTCCGATTTGGACTACTACACAGAAGATGAACTCAGGGCAAAAACCGGCGGCCCTATCCAAGTATTAGAAGCCAATGCGGAAACTGATTTCACCCAATTTATCGGAGAACGTAGTCGAGGCATCGTCCTTTGGAAATGGTGTCTTATCTTGGCGCTGATATTTCTCGCGTTGGAAACACTTATCCTCCGCCTTTGGAAAACTTGAAACCAGGTATAAAACATGAATGTCCTTGTTAAAAACGCAATGGTCGTAGATTCAGGATCAATCCACAACGGAAAACATCGAGACATTCTTTTCCAACATCAAAAAATCGTCGAAATCGGAAGCGGAATAGAGGCTCCGGAAGCGGAGGTCATACAAGCTGACAACCT
>JAHDCE010000461.1 GCA_020630045.1 Saprospiraceae bacterium
CTAAACTAAAAATTACGATTTTCAAATCGACAACTTATTTTTTGTCTGTTACAAAATCAAAATCACCTATTACACAATAGATGTTATCGCGAAAAATTGAGTATAGCCAAACCGTTATTTTAGAAATCATCTTCGTTATTCCCCTTAAAGCTACTTGACTTCTCCTTGGATAAAAAGAGACTCGCCTTTTCTTTGACGATTAAGAAACACCTTGATTACTTTAGCAAACTCACCCTTGTCTTTCGCATCATATTCGACCAAGACATGAGCGGTGTCTTGGGGTTCGATTACTCGCTGCGTCCAATCGGGTGAGGTACATCCGCAGGTAGTTCGGATATTATCGATTTGGATTTCCTTTTCGGAAATATTCGTCAAAATAAATGTGGTCGTGACCGGTACATCTTCTTCAATCGTTCCGAAATCGTAATCGATTTTATTCCATTCGACAATAGGACCGTCGCTGTATTTGGTTCCGGAGCATGCCCCTATCATTATCACCGAAATGGCGAATGGAATCCATGTCCATATTCTCATTTTGACAATTCCTTTTGGATGGTTGATTTCATGCCTTCCAATTTTTGGTTGATTTGGCGATGATCGACCCCTATTTTACGAATTTGTTCTTCCTCATGCTCCAACATCAAATCAAAGTCTTTGAAGTTTCCGTCCACTTTCTCTTTGACATGTGAGACATAAAGTTTAAGGCGGTCACTGACCTCGGATTCCAATTTCCTTCTACCCCGTTCGATTTCGTTGCGGACTCCGGACATCACTTTTTTTCTTTTGATTCCCACTGTAATCCCGGCAAACAAAACTCCTATGGTCGTTAAAATACCGCCTGTAATATCAAATACGGAACCATGCGTAACCGCTGCAATGACGACTCCGATTACTGCCAATCCACTCCCGGTGGCGATATTGGGAGAAAAATTTTCATCCGAAGGCAATACCTCCTCGTCCTCGAAATTTTCGGACCGGTTCATAAACTTGGTGAAGGTTTCTCGGAGTTCTTCTATGACGCTGTGCCTCCTTTCGGCGATGTGGCTAAATACCTCGTCGCTGTTGCTGAGTACGGTTCGGTTGCTTTTGATTTTCAGGTCAATCATCTTCACCATTTGACTGATGCTGTCCGTCAAATCATTCACACCGACATTCAGTTTCTCAGTGAGTTGGTCTTTGAGTTCGTGTTCAAGACGATAGGACAAGTCATTGAGCCACCCTTTCGGAGAATCTTTTTTAGAAAAAATAGAAACAAAAGAACGCCGGAACAAAGAAAAGAATCCTAAACCCTCTCCCAGTTCTGTTTCTATTTCGCCCGTAACCCGATCATACGTTCCCAGGATATTTTCCGTCAGTACATCGACTTGGTAATTGGACTTGGACTCCTGCTTGTTGAGGGTATGAATAACATCTTTCCGAAATTCACGATCGGACATCAATTGGGCTTCCCGTTTGTCCAATCCGTCTTTGATTTTATCGCTGATATTGATGGAGGTATCAATATTATTTTCAAGTTTGAGAACCGGGGCTTTACCTCCGGTAATGTTATCACTGATATAATTCCTCAAAACAGGATATCCGCTATTGTCAGAATCCCCTTTCATCTCTTGCTTGGCGGACACCGAAAACACCTTGGGTTGATTTACTCCCTTCTTAGTGGCATACTTTTCCACTCCTTGTTCATTCACCACCAAATCGTCAGGCTCCATCAGGTCTTTTTGTTGTAGGACGAAAATTACTTTTTTCCTCCATTCGTCTCGGATAAAATCCAAGAAATCCCAGGCGGATTGGCGATAAGGGTTTTTAGCTTCAAAGACGAAAACGATTAAATCCGAAGCCGGGATAAATCCTTCGGTGATTTCCTGGTGATGTTCCGAAATGGTATTGGTACCGGGCGTATCCACGATGGCCACTTCTTTTAATATTTCGGCATCGATGAATATTTTTCGCAGATATTCATTAACGCTCAAAGTTTCTTGTTTGTCACCATATAAGATTTGCTGAATCGTGTCCGTACAAGGGTCAGGCGCCACTTTACAAACATCCTTGCCCAATAGGGCATTGACAAAACTACTTTTCCCCGCTTTGACCTCCCCTACCACGACGAACATGAAAGGTTCGTTGATTCGGTTGCGTAAGTCGCTGACGGTATCGGCCAACGGTTCATTCCCGATGTCGACGGTCATTCGATGGAGATCTTTGATGATTTCGTCCATCTGAACCCGTAGGTTCCTCAATTCTTCACTGATAAATTCGGCCATGAATAGATGGTATGTTTTCCTTTTGACTTCAATATAGGAAAAAAGTCAAGTTCTGTTCGAACTTGTTATTTGCCCAATCCCAAAATCAACAAACCGGAATTGTCAAAGGTTGATGGTCTTGACATTCATAAACGCTAAGATACCTTCCTTTCCGAGTTCCCTTCCGTATCCGCTTTCCTTGATTCCACCGAAAGGTAGTCGTGGATCGGATTTGACGCCACTATTGAGACTACAACATCCCGCTTCCAATTGGTTTTTGATGATGGCTTCACCTTTTTCTACATCTCTTGTAAATATGGCCGCACCCAATCCGAATGGGGTATCATTTGCTATTTGAATGGCCTCTTTCTCGTCTTCAGCGATTATAATGGAAATGACAGGACCGAATAGTTCTTCGTCATAGGCCGGCATTCCTTTTTTGACATTCGTCAAAATGGTGGTCGGATACCAATTACCGGGGCCATCCGGGATATTTCCTCCTAGGAGCAAATCGGCTCCTTTCCTAGTACTCTCTAGAACTTGTCCGTGGACTTTGTCTCGAATATCCAACCTGGCCAAAGGTCCCAAGTCCGTATCTTCAGAGGTTGGGTCGCCCATCTTAAAAGTACCGAACTCTTTGACGATTAAATCGGAAAATTGCTCTTGTATCTCCTTAACCAGAATCACCCGTTTTGAACCGATACAACTTTGCCCGGCATTTCGTATCCTGCTTAGTGCGATGGTTGATGCTGCGAGTTTCAAATCTGCGTCCTCCAGGACAATATTCGCATCGCTCCCCCCTAGTTCAAACACTGTTTTCTTCATGTGCCTTCCGGCAATTTCTGCAACGGCTTTGCCTGCTTTTACACTGCCTGTTAAGGATACGCCTTTCACAATAGGCGATGCGATGATATCCCTTACTTTATCCGTATCTACATAAAGAGGAATCAGTACATCTTCGGGAAAACCCGCCTCAGCAAAAACATCGTCAATGGCAACACAACAACCCGGCACGTTCGGAGCATGTTTGAGCAACATGATATTCCCGGCGACAATATTCGGGGCGGCGAATCTGAATACTTGCCAAAATGGAAAATTCCAAGGCATGATTCCTAGGATCGGCCCTAGGGGACGATAACAGTAATAAGCATTTTCCTCACCACTCAATACATGTACATCTTGGAGGTATTCACCGGCATGATTTGCGTAGTGGCGACAAACCCAAACGCATTTTTCGATTTCGGCTCGGGCTTCTTGAATCGGTTTGCCGACCTCTTCTACGATTATTGCTGCATAATTTTCTAAATTATCTTCAAGGACCTGAGCAGCTTTTTCCATCAAAGCCATCCGATCCGACAGGGGAACCGACTTCCAAGTTTTGGCGACAGCAGCGGCATGATCCAGCTTTTGTACGACGGTTAAATCGTCATCGAAGGGTAATTGTCTAATCGGGGAATTATCTGTTGGATTGTAGGCCTGGAACATGAATATTCTTTTTAAAAATCTTTTTTCAATTAAAACTTCCGGGTAAAAGTCGGTTTGGTCGAAATATCGAGTTCTTTTAAGCGTTTAATCATCACATTGAAATGAATCAAAGTTACTCATATGATTACTGCGACGATTTTATTAATCCTGGCAGGGATTTACAAAAAGTTTTTTCACAAAAAGAAGGGAGAGGAAGAAAAGGTTTCGACAGAAATGGACAGTGTTTCTATTAAAACTTCAAATGCTTCACCGTCAATCCACGATTA
>JAHDCE010000462.1 GCA_020630045.1 Saprospiraceae bacterium
CAAAAACTCCGATCCATACAAGAGTCACGGAACAACGAAACGAAGAGTAGCGTCGGTGACAAGTATGAGACCGGCAGGGCCATGATGCAAATAGAAGAAGGCAATATCAATATTCAAAAATTAAAAATACTGGCAGACAAAAACGTACTCGACTCTATTGATTACAATACAATTTCAACTACAGTTAAAAACGGAAGTGTCATCCATACCAACAAATTGAACTTTTATTTGAGTATAGCGATTGGAAAAATAGATGTAAATGGTAAAAGCTATTATTGCATTTCAAAAGAATCACCGATCGGACAAAGACTATTCAGAAAACAAGAAGGCGACACCATTCATTTTAATGATATAGAATACGAATTAACGGAAGTGTTTTAAGTACAAAAAACTCCTAGCAAAATGCCCGAAAATCAACTCAAAGAAATGCTTGTTTTTTACAATAAAAAGCAAAACGTAAATGAAGGTGTGGGCTATTCTCCAAGTGCTAAGAAGCCCAAGTTAGTCGTACACGCTTGGAAACAGTCGGGCTATCCTGTAAGCATCAAAAAAACACGGCCTTTATCCTTAGAGGAAATATCAGTCGCCCACGACCGCAATTACGTCAAGGGAATATTAAATGGAAAAATCAAAAATGGATTTGGCAACAAATCACTGAATGTGGCAAAAAGTCTCCAATGGACCACCGGTAGTTTTTACTGTGCGGCGGCACATGCATATCTGCATAAAACCAATACATTCTCCCCGACTTCAGGCTTTCATCATGCCGGGTACAATTACGCAAAAGGCTTCTGTACTTTTTCCGGCTTGACCATCGCCGCCATTCTTTTATCACGGCAACACAAAGCGCAACGTATAGGAATATTAGACCTGGACTCCCATGAAGGCGACGGCACTACGAATACGATTTACAAAACCAATAGTGACGATTTCATTTCACATTATTCACTAGGAGAATACGATATACAAAAACACAATAATAAAGAATGGTTAGACGATTTACCGAACCTGATTAAAACCAATTTTTCCGATTGTGATATTATATTTTATCAAGCGGGAGTCGATTGTCATGAAGATGACCCGGAGGTGCATTCAGGACACTTTACGACCGAACAAATATACCTCCGTGACAAGCTCGTCTATTCTACTTGTATTGAATTAAAAATTCCCGTTGTCACCAATTTGGCGGGCGGATATCAAAAACCATTTCAAAAAATTATAGACCTGCACAATTTAACGGCGAAAGCATTTCAAGAAAGCCAATAGATGTTATCACAACCGATCCAACAGCTCGATGACCTGGGATTTCTTCCTAACGGAAACAGGAATATGGTCCCCGTTTTTCATTTTCAAATATCCACCTTCTTTACGGACATATTCGTGTATATAATTGGTATTGATAAAATGGGATTGATGTACGCGAACAAATTGCATGCCCGAAAACATCGTTTCGTATTGCTTTAAGGTTTTGGTCACGAATATCTTTTCACCCGAATTCAAGATGAATCTGGTATTGTTACTCAAGGATTCCAAACGGACGATTTCCGCAATTTCTACGACTGCGATTTTTTCTTGGGTATGTAATGAAATCCGGGTCGGAGCGGCATCCGGATGTTTCATCGTCTCCTTGAGGACAGACAAACTTTCTTTAGAAACCATCCGGTCTTTCGCACGATTTACCGCAGCTTTCAAATCATCCGGATTAATCGGTTTCAACAAGTAATCAATCGCCGCGAAACGGAACGCCTTCAAAGCGTGTTCCTCTGAAGCAGTGACGAATATGACTTTGGAATTCAGATTAGGAAATATTTCCAATAAATCGAACCCCGTCCCGTCTCCCAACATGATATCCAAAAACAACAAATCCGGTTGTTCTTGCCTCAACAACTTGGCGGCGCTCACCACACCATCCGCCTTTCCTATTATTTTAATATCAGAAAACAATTCAGACAAATCATTTTCCAATACTTGCAATGCTTGTGGCATATCATCCACCAATACCGCTGTCAGCATATTTTCAAAGTTTTAAAAATCCATTTCTAATGGGAGTCGCACCACCACCTTCGTCCCTCCGATAGCCCCGTCTTGTTTCAATACATCCGTTATTTCAACAGGCCGATAAGACTTCCCTTCCCGCAAGGCTTCCAGTCGTTCCTTGGTCACATCCATCGCCACCGACTGATGTCCCGGTTTTCGGGATTCGCGGAGGGTTTCCGCCTTCTTCCTCCCTACCCCATTGTCAACAATCGTACAAGTTAAGATTTCATCATCACATTCAAAAATCACATCCACCCGGCCGTTCTCATCCTGTAAATGGGAAATGCCATGAATCACCGCATTCTCCACAAAGGGTTGTATCAACATCGGTGGGATATTCACATCGTCAGGCGGTATGCCTTCCGGCAAACGGATTTCGAAATCGAAGTCCACCCGCTGGCAGAATTGTTCCATTTTCAAATAGGTATCCAATGTTTTGAACTCTTCTTCCAAGGTGATTTTTTCTTTCCGGGAATTGGTCAATATCGCTCGCATCAATGAGGCGAAGTTGCCGATTTGGCTCCTGGCCGTCCGAAAGTCCTTCAAGGCCACTAAGGATTGTATACTATTCAATGCATTGAAAATAAAATGGGGATTCATCTGCAATTGCAATGCCTTTTGTTCCAGTTGCAAAAGCTTGTTGTCCATTTCCAATTTTTCCCGTTTACGCTCTTCCTTCTTCTGTATTCGCCGGATTTGGGTATTGACGATTAAAAATATCAACAAGCCCAATACCAAGGCGGTCAACAATTGTACCCAACGCCATTGCCAAAACGGTTTTTCAATTTTGAAAGAAGTCGTCAGTTCTTTCGAAAACAACACATCATTGGTACAAGCGCGAACATGGAATTTATATTCGCCGGAAGGCAAATTGGAATAGTTGACCGACTCCCTTCCCGAAAGGGGCGACCAATTTTCGCCGGGCTCCCCCAGTCCTTCCAACCACCACTGATATTTGATTTTACCCGGTTGCGACAAATTGATACCCTTGAATTCAAAACTGATGTCATTTTCATGATAAGGCAATTCCAATCCCTCCTTGAATGTACCATCCGACTCCAAATAAGCCGAATACTCCGTTTTGGAAACATGAATGTACTTCAATGAAACATCCCGAAAATGAAGCACCGGCGGTGCCAATGCCAGACTCTTTTCAGAAGGATCGTGCTTCATCAATCCGTTCATCGTTCCGAACCATAAATTTCCGTCGTCGTCTTTCACGGCCGCATTCGTACAAGTCTCCATCCCCGTGAATCCTTCATTCCGACTGAATCGGGAAACTTTTTCCACTACCCCGGCATCATCCAATGTCAATCGATCCACCCCTGTCCGATTGCCGACCCAAAGATGACCGGCATCATCGAACAACAACAAATAGATGGAATTGGATGTCAATTTTCCACCTCCGACCAAGGGCTGGAAATACAAGGAGTCCGCACGGGTATCCGCCGTATAAATCCCCTTATCGAATACCCCCGCCCAAAGAATTCCGGCAGTGTCCAATACCATCGATCGGATTTGTGCCCGAGGCAGTCCTTCGTCCTCGTCCAACATCGGCATCACCCGACCATTATTGATATATCCGATTCCCATGCTATTTGTGGTATACCACAAACGCCCCTTGTCATCCACATCCAAATCATACAATCTCGATGGCCCCAAGCCATCCTCTTCTCCGAATATCCGCATGACAACGCCATTAGAATCCAAAGCTGATATTTTGACGATATGGAACTGTGTCGCCAGCCAAATATTGCCTCGGGCGTCTTCTTCGATATCGCGGATATCATTATCCGGTAAGCCGATATTTTCAGCGGTCAACCAACGGACTCCAGAGGTATCGTATAGCATCAGCCCTTTACCATTCGTACCTATCCAAATTCGTCCCGACTGGTCTTGTAACAAGCTCTTGGTATCCACATCCCTGAGTTGTTGGCTAT
>JAHDCE010000463.1 GCA_020630045.1 Saprospiraceae bacterium
TATTCGACCCGAACGGTATCATGAACCCGGGGAAGTTGATATGAAAATAGATGGGATATGTGTATCGGGTACTTAATATTGAAATAAGAAAACATGAAAATTACATTAATCGTAGTCGGTAAAACCGCTTTTGAATACTTGAAAGAAGGTGTTGCTATTTATGAAAAAAGACTGCGGCGTTATTGCAATTTTAACCTAGTGGTATTGCCCGATGTAAAGAATGCCAAAAACCTTTCGAAAGCACAGTTGAAAACCAAGGAGGGAGAAATCATTTTAAAAAAAATCAACAAGGGAGCTATGGTTGTTTTGCTGGATGAAAACGGCAAGTCTTATACTTCCGAATCCTTTGCCAAATACTTGGAAGACAAACTAATGCCTTCCGGCAAAGAAATATGTTTTGTAGTAGGAGGGGCGTATGGTTTTTCCCAAGAAGTTTATGATCGGGCAAATACGAAAATATCATTATCCCCCATGACGTTTTCCCATCAAATGGTCCGATTGTTTTTTATTGAACAATTATATAGGGGCTTTACGATTATTAATAATGAGCCTTATCATCATTCGTAAATCGAAGGGGGAACCTCTTCCCTTTCCACAAAATTCATAGGCATGGTGAACTTTGGATTGTTAATGATTAATTGATCCTGATAATATGAGACTTGAATTTGTCCGACACTGTTTTCATCCGTAATCTCCTTGCCGTGAAAAACCAAGGAGTCAACGTCCTGAACCAAGTACTTGTAAATAAGTGGCGGGTCTTGTTTGAATAAGACGCCTTGGAAAAATTTAGCCCGATGCTCCGATTCAAATATCCAATCTTTCTTTTGTTGAATCAGTCGAAAGTAAATATGATAATTGTCTTCTTCCTGATCCTTATTTTGACAAAATACATCACAATGGATATCATCTCCATTCGACCGGATACAATCCATTTTTACATCCCAATTACCGGTCGAATGTTTGGCCTTCCATTTTCCTAAGACGAAGTCGAATTTTTCGGCCGGTACGGCTTCTTTGTGATCACAAGAAACCAAGGAAAGCAAAAAGAGAATGAAAAGAGGAAAGGTTTGCCTGATGATCATTTGGTATAATTGTTTACCATCCCTTCTAAACGTTTGAAAGACTTGTGGTCATAACCCACAGATTGGAATATGATGGTTCCTTCGTCATCGACAAGAACGTTTCGGGGAATTCCCATATAGGCGAACCGGTTGAAGATTTCGCGTTCGGAATCCGGGGCAACGATGAAGGTGATTTCTTTATCCGATTTGAATTGTTTCATCTTTTCCATGTCCTCTTTCCTTCCCAACATAATGATGACAAATTCTTTTTTACCATATTTTTCATGCAATGATTTCAATTCGGGAACTTCCATCATACAAGGACGGCACCATGTCGCGAAAAAATTGACCAAGACGATTTTTCCCTTAAAATCCGCTATGGAATAGGATTTGCCATCCGTATCGGTAAAGCGAAAATCAGGAACTTGGTCTCCTTCTTGGGTGATAAAGTCATGTTGTGCCGAAACATTAAACGCTAAAATTCCGACAAGGAAAAAAGAAAGGATAAATTTGAATTTCATTTTATAGATTTTGATTCACTAATAGATGTTATCACAAAATTTTTTGTATGAAAGACGAATCGTTATTTTGGGAATCAACGAGGCATTCGCCGCCAAGCATAGCCATCGCTATGTTTAAGGGGAATAACGAAGTGGATTTCCAAAATAACGGTTTGGCTATACTCAATTTTTCGTGATAACATCTAATACATTGTAAACATAATGAAATGGTCAAGAAAATATTACGATGGTTGCTTTTCATTTTCCTTGCCGTACTCCTGATAGGAGCCGTTTTGATTTGGAAAAATTATTATCCTGATATTCCATTAACGGAACTGAAAAGCAAATACGAAAAAGAACATTCACAATATATGTCCATAAACGGAATGGATGTCCACTATACAATAGACGGAAAAGGAGCGGATACGTTACTCTTATTACATGGAACCGCTTCGTCATTGCACACTTGGGACAAATGGGTAGCACTGCTCAAGGATAGCTTTACCATTGTCAGATTGGATTTGCCGGCTTTCGGATTGACGGGACCGCATCCCGAAAACGACTATTCTGCGGAAGCCTACATAAAAGTTTTGGATCATTTCGTCAATGAATTGAATATGACCGAATTCCTGATTGGTGGCAATTCTTTCGGTGGATATTTGGCTTGGCAATATACTTGGAGAAATCCGGGAAAAATCCGGAAAATGGCCTTGTTGAATGCAAGTGGATACAAGGACGAATCGGGAGCAAAAAAACAACCGTTGGCATTTCGATTGGGACGAATCAAATGGCTTTCTCCTTGGTTGGAGAAAATAACCCCTGAACCCATGATCAGGAAAGCGGTTCAGAAAGTATATGTGGATCAATCGAAAGTGGAAGAAGAAGCCATCTTCCGATATTTTGAATTATTGAGACGTCCGGGAAACCGAAAGGCCGCTATGTTGAAGTTACAAGAAGATTATACCGGATATGAAGATAAAATCAAGAAAATTAAATGTCCGTCCTTGGTGGTTTGGGGTGACACGGATGTACTGGTAGATGTAAAATTCGCATATCGATTTCACGAGGACTTACCGAATAGTGAACTGAAGGTCTATAAAAATGTTGGTCATGTACCTATGGAAGAGATTCCCGTAGAGTCAGCCCGATTGACAATGGAGTTTTTAATGAAATAAAATGGACGAAAAGAAAAGAAAGTGGAAAAAGATGCTGAAACGCATCAATTGGTATCCTCCATATCTAGGAGCCGGAATTCGGGTGGCGGATGTCAATGATGAATTGACGCGGATTAAGGTGGAAATGAAAATGCGTTGGTACAATCGGAATTTAGTCGGGACTCATTTTGGTGGCTCCCTGTATTCGATGTGCGATCCACATTATATGTTCATTGTCATGCAATATTTGGGCAAAGGGTATATCGTATGGGACAAGTCCGCAAAGATTGATTTTAAGAAACCCGGAGAGCGGACGGTTCATGCGATTTTTGAAATATCCCATGAAAAATTAGAAGAAATCAAGGCCGATGTAGAAAAAAATGGAAAAAATACTTACTGGTTTTCTACCGAGGTAATTGGTGATGGTGGGCAGGTAGTGGCACTGGTTGAAAAAGAGATATATGTGAGGAAAAAATAAGATTTATGATTTTTCATATTCTTTGGTGTCCGCAGTTCTGGAAAAAATACGAAACCTCCGCCAATTCCTCTCGTTCAATTAATTATCACACTGTTTGAAAACCAAAAGAAAGAATAATCATGACTGTTTCTACTCAACCGTTTTTTACGACCGAACAAGTCGCACATAGAATGAAAGAATTGTGTTTGGAGGGCAACTTCTTACAAGCACAAAAAGAATTATATGCAGATGATGCCAGAAGTGTCGAACCCGGAAATGTAGTTGTTGAAGGGCTAGAAAAAATCCATGAAAAAGGTGGTCATTTTGCAGAAAATTTTGATGTACACGGGGTCGAAGTTTCTGATCCTATGATTTCCGGCAAGTTTTTTGCCATGAAGATAATTGTGGATGTAACCCACAAACCTTCGGGGCAAAGATTCCCAATGGATGAGATAGCTGTTTATGAAGTGGAGAATGGTAAAGTGATCATGGAACAGTTTTTCTTCCCCGGAGAACCAGGTTAGGCGTTTTAGGTTAATGAATCAATATTTCAACAAAGGCATTCTAAAAGTAGGATGCCTTTTTTTTATTTTTAAAAATTCAAATAGCCTAGCTCGACTTTAGCCATTTGAAAAATGGTTAAAGTCGAGCTAAGTACATCATAAACATCGGGAAAAGATGGAGCTCAAAAATGTTCGCCACTTAATTTCCCGTATTTGTAACCCTTCTATTTACTTCCCCGTTAAATAGTTTTAGAACAATAGATGTTATCACGAAACT
>JAHDCE010000464.1 GCA_020630045.1 Saprospiraceae bacterium
CAAATTGATTCTAATACAATCAATGTAAGCGATCTTGCTACTGGAACTTACTTCATCACGATAACTGATGAAAATGGTGACGAAGGAGTAAAAAGCTTTATCCGCGAATAATTTGTTCGCTTAATTCGCCGATTTCGGCAATCGAACGGCTTGTGCTTCCCTAAGCACAAGCCGTTTTTTATTACCTTTACAGAAGAAGACTTTAGGGGTGTCCAAAACGGACTGAGATTCATACCCTCAATACCTGATATAGTTCATACTATCGTAGGGAAAAGTCAAGACAAGAAGGAATCCTTGTCGCCATGTCTAACGTCTTCCATAAACAATTTTGTGAATTGAATATTCATGCAATATGGAGATTTCCATTAATGGCAAAAATGTCACCATCAAATCGGGCATGAATTTGCTCGAAATATTAAAACAAGAAACCATTCGACCTGAAGGTATCGCCATCGCTATAAATGATGTCGTCATTTCAAAAAAAGAATGGGCCGATAAAATCCCGAAACCAGAAGATAGAATATTAATTATCACCGCGACAGCGGGTGGATAAACCAATAATAACATGAGGAAAGAAAAAATTCCAACAGGCGGCGTCATCAGCCGTGACCCGTTTCCGGGTTCTAAAAAGATTTACGTAAATGGAAAACTGCCGGGTGTAAAGGTGGCCATGCGTGAAATCTCACTATCGGAAACCAAGGCGAGTTTTAATTTAGAAACCACAAAAAACCCACCGGTCACCGTTTATGATACCAGTGGTCCATATACGGATCCCAACGTTGAAATTGATGTCAGAAAAGGACTCGCTCCCTTACGGGAACAATGGATTGAATCCAGAGGAGATACTAAACAACTGGACGGGCTGACTTCCATGTATGGCCAAGCCAGACTCAACGATCCGGACTTGGATTGGATGAGGTTCAAACATACTTCCAAGCCTAGAGTCGCAAAAAAAGGGAAAAACGTCACCCAACTCCATTATGCCCGACAAGGAATCATCACTCCCGAAATGGAATATATCGCCATTCGGGAAAACCAGCGTATTCAAGAGGTCATTGACGGCGGAATGGAACATCCGGGCAATAGCTTCGGCGCGAACACACCCAAGGGATACATCACACCAGAATTCGTTCGAAAGGAAGTAGCGGAAGGTCGGGCCATCATCCCTTGCAATATCAATCACCCCGAAACGGAGCCGATGATTATCGGGCGGAATTTCCTAGTGAAAATTAACGCCAATATCGGTAACTCAGCCGTTACTTCTTCCATTGAAGAAGAGGTGGAAAAAGCAGTGTGGGCTACACGTTGGGGCGCTGATACCATCATGGATTTATCCACAGGAAAAAATATACACGAAACAAGGGAATGGATCATTCGCAATTCTTGTGTTCCGGTCGGGACTGTGCCCATCTATCAAGCCCTTGAAAAAGTCGGCGGTGTCGCAGAGGATCTTTCTTGGGAAGTGTTCAGAGACACGTTGATTGAACAAGCGGAACAAGGCGTGGATTACTTCACCATACATGCCGGTGTATTGCTTCGATATATCCCGATGACCGCCAAGCGGGTAACGGGTATCGTTTCAAGGGGAGGGTCGATCATGGCGAAGTGGTGCCTTGCCCACCACAAGGAGAGCTTCCTTTATACCCACTTCGAAGAGATTTGCGAAATCATGAAACAATATGATGTCGCCTTCTCCTTAGGAGACGGACTACGTCCGGGTAGCATAGCAGATGCAAATGACGAAGCGCAATTCGCAGAATTGGAAACTTTGGGTGAGTTGACCAAAATCGCTTGGAAACATGATGTACAAGTGATGATCGAAGGACCGGGACACGTTCCTATGCAACTCATCAAAGAAAATATGGACAAACAATTGGAGGAATGTGGCGAAGCCCCCTTCTACACATTAGGTCCATTGACTACGGATATCGCTCCGGGATATGACCACATTACTTCAGGTATCGGAGCTGCTATGATCGGTTGGTTCGGTACTGCCATGTTGTGTTATGTGACGCCCAAGGAGCATCTTGGATTGCCGAATAAGCAGGATGTGAAAACAGGAGTCATCACATACAAAATCGCCGCTCATGCAGCGGATTTGGCCAAGGGGCACCCGGGAGCATATTACCGTGACAATGCATTAAGTAAAGCCAGGTTCGAATTCCGTTGGGAAGATCAATTCAATCTTTCCTTGGATCCGGATACCGCTCGTGAATACCATGACGAAACCCTTCCTGCCGACGGTGCGAAGGTCGCTCATTTCTGTTCGATGTGCGGGCCTAAATTCTGTTCGATGAAAATCACACAGGAGGTTCGTGAATATGCTAAAAAAGAAGGCAAGAATGAGCAAGAAGTCCTAGCGGAAGGCATGAAAGAAAAGTCCAAAGAATTCATGGACAAGGGAAGTGAAATTTACTTGTAAACCATGCACTTAATATTGATTTCACCACCGGATTTCAGACCTGAAGAAATCCGGTGGTTGGAAGCTTTTTTCAATGCCGGCCTGACTCGGTTTCATATTCGAAAACCGGAAGCGGAGCATTCCGTTTTATATTCATATATGAATCGCCTTCCGGCGAAAATTTCATCTGCTTCTGTGCTTCATTATTATTTCGATAAGAAAACAAATGAAACGTGGAATTTACAAGGAGGGCACGATAGTTCCAAACAAAGAAAAGAAAAGGCCGGAACACCTGTTCATATTGAATTAAGAGAACAGCTGAACGCCATCAGTACATCCGTTCACCATCCGGATGAATTATCGAAAACCATGCATTATAAGTATGTATTTTGCAGCCCGGTTTTTCCCAGTATTTCCAAACCCGGACACCATCCAAAATCGGATTGGGACATCAACAAAATCAAACACAAAACCTCTTGTATCGCCCTAGGAGGAATTCGTTCTTCTAATATTGAACAAGCATTCAGAAAAGGATTTGAAGGAATCGCGCTACTAGGTTCGATTTGGAACAAACCTTCCTTGGAAGAAGCCTTGGATGAATTCATAAAATGCAAACGTGAATGCGACCGATTGTCCTAAGCATAGCGGGTTTTGATTCTAGCGGAGGTGCCGGTATCACAGCGGACACAAAAGTATTCGAATGGCTGAATCTGACCGGGTTCACTGTGTGTACAGCCATCACTTACCAAAGGGATGATTATATTGAAGGGGTGGATTATTTGTCATGGGACAAGATAAAACGCCAACTGGATGTCATCTATACAAAATACCAGATCCGGTTTTGTAAAATAGGTTTAGTGGAAAATATGGAAGTCCTAGAAAAACTTGTTTTCTATTTAAATAAAAATCAAACCCGAATTATTTGGGACCCTATCCTATCGTCGTCAACCGGGTTTATGTTCCATCAAGAAATATCGCATCGGCAATTGACGGGAATACTATCGAATGTTTTTTTAATCACTCCCAACACAGGTGAACTTCAACAACTATTTCCCGGAAGGGAAACGGAAGAAACACTAGAACAAACCGCAAAATATTGCAATACCGTCGTAACCGGCATAAGGGATGAAAACGACTCACCCATTGATATACTAAGGAAGCGGCAAGCATTACAAAATGAGCACTTTCCCACCTTACAGGTGGCGAAGTATGAAAAACATGGTTCCGGTTGTTTTTACTCTTCTTGTATTACCGGACTCCTTACCTTAAATCATACTCTTTCTTCGGCAATTGTGAAAACAAAAGCCTCGATTTCTCATTTTCTAGACAGCGACCCTTCCTTGTTGGGGAGATTCGATCAACTTTTGAAATATGAATAAGCAGCTTCCGAAATGGCAATATATTTCATCTGAAGGAAATGGTCGTTCACACTTGGAAAATATCCGACTCGCAGTGGACGCCGGGTGTCCTTGGGTTCAACTGAGATGTAAAAATGTTTCTAAAGCCGAACACCTTGAAATCGCATTGGCCGCCAAGGAAATTTGCAACG
>JAHDCE010000465.1 GCA_020630045.1 Saprospiraceae bacterium
AATGAAATGAAGGAATATTAATCGACGAATGCCCCGCTCTATATATCCGGAAACTGAAAATTACCGTCGAAACCAATAAGCATCAATTTCTTTCACTCACCACGAATCGTCCCTTCATTTTCAGGAAATGAACTTCAAATAAATGATATACCAAATAAGATAAACACAAGGAAAAAATAAGTAAGACCGTATTCATTAAAACACCTGATTTCAAACCATCTAATAGTCCGCTCCTTAGTATCAATATTTTCACCGGCCAATGGATCACATATATTCCATAAGAGTATTTACCAAGCAGCATCAAAGGCTTATTGGTCAAAGCCTTCCTGATTCGTGAGGCTATTCCGTTTTGCGACAATGAGAACAAAAGCAAGCAGGCAAAAAGCAAATCAATAGCAAAAAAACCGATTTTTGAAATCCATAAATTGACATGGGAAAATGTACCCTGTATGGTGCATACCCCAACAAACATAAACAGTCCGGTCAACATCAAGGCGACTAACGTTTTAATATTGAAATTCAAACCCTTTTTTACTATCACGGATGCGACGCCTCCCATGACCAAAGCGTCCATTCTATAAGGAAGCCAAGTGTAGTTAACAGGCACATTATTAGAAAACAGTTTCAACAGAAAAGAAAGAAATATCAAAAACAGAAAAGAAGCTATCATCCATCTAGCATTCTTTTTCAATACAAATACAACCAAGGGCCAAAAAATATAAAATTGCTCCTCGACCGCCAAGGACCAAAAGTGATTTAATGTATTCGGTTTCTCAATATCAAGAACAAGGAAAAAATTTTGGGTATATGTCCAAAAATATATTTGATTTTCCACTAAAACATGAAAGCCATCGATATGTTGGAGGAACATGTTTTCACCTAAAACAAAAATCAAAAATAGCGCAAGGAAGTAGAGGGGAAAAATCCTCAATCCCCTTCGGATCATGAATATTTTATATGATTTAAAAGAAGGTTTATATCCCAATAAAATATTCGTAATTAAAAAACCTGAAAGTACAAAAAATAAATCTACGCCCACCCATCCTATTGAGATGGAATAAAAATGGATAAGAAGTACCAAAAGGATAGCGACTCCCCTCAGTCCATCCAAATGGGGGTAATAGTTTTTATTGATATATTCAGTCCTTTTCAAATCCATTTATAATAAGGAATTATCCCGGATGATTCATATGATTTCAAGTATCTTCAAATTGAAGATACATACTTTCATCGAATCCCATTCCTCCACAACAAATAAACCGACACCACCACTACCCAACTTGTCAAAAAGAAAAAGACCAACCATTCCGCGACAGCGACCATCCAAATATCCGGACGGTTGAATGCCAAACCTTGCTCGTCTTGCACGGCCATTAGCTCCTTGGGCGCGGCGACCAACAATATCAAAGCGACCAATGCCGCAAAACCATAATAGGCGATTCCTTTCGGAAAATATCGATGCTCATCTTTTAAGATTGCGATAGAATATAAAGTCATCGCCAAAGTCATCAAAACAAAAAAACTACCGGCGATCAACAAATGAAGCGGCCCGTAATGAGAAGGGACGATACCGATTCCCGAACACAATACAGCCGCAAATACGGCGATGACTACACTAGCTTTCGCCAATTTCGTCGAAATCAATCCCCTCATGCAATATGCAAAAGTTCCGAAGCCGACGCCGGATATGGCCAGTCCGATATTGAATACATTGTAATTGGGAGAATAAAGCGGATTCCCCAACTCGGATATAAAATGATTGAAAAAGGAAAATGGCTCCCGCCCATCTTCATAAAGAGTCAGGATAGCGATAACCATAACAGCATAAAGTGTACCACTCCCAAAAATACCGGCAATCGGTGCCAGTCGGTGGTGCGATTTCATCTGATTTTCCCCGGTTGTCATGAAGCCAACTCCTCGAAGAAGCCCGTTTTCAAATTCTTGCGGACATTGTGCCAAGGAAAACAGCGGCCATTCATAGCGATGTAAACACCGGGAGGATTCGCTTGCGCGAATGCCATCGCCGCTCCTAGGTTGAAAAATCCGTCCGAAGAGGTTCCGAAGGCATAAGGAATCATCGCCCCGGTCAGTACGATGGTTTTGTCTTTGACGTCCGCTTCGGCAATGGCCTTAGCGGTCTCCACCATCCGATCCGTGCCGTGGGTCAACACGATGTTTTCATGCGGCGATCTCCTACAATTGTGGATGATGTTTTCCCGATCCATATCCGTCATTTCAAGGCTGTCCACCATCATGAGCGTCTTGATATCGATGTCTAGCGTACACCGACCGCGTTCCATCATATCATGCATGTGGGTGTCCTTGAAATATAATTTACCGGTAATGAAGTTATAGTCCTTATCGAAGGTACCTCCGGTGATGAATATTTGTATCATAATGATGGATTACTTCAATATCATTTTGCAATCAACCCCCAAATTCTCCTAGGAGCACAGCCGCTAAAATAAATAATATACAGAGGAAAACAACGAAGGCGACCTTCCAAGGAGAAATCGGTTTTTTTCCTCCTACCCTGCCCGTCTGGCCGTTGATGGTAAAATGGTACACTTTGTCCCTATATTTATAGGAACTGATCCACAAAGGAAGTATGACATGTTTGAAGGTCTCTCCTTGTTTTTGGGTCTGGATTTTCAAATACCTTTGTTCGTCTCCTCCCAACTGCCCGCGACACATCGCCCTGATTTTTTGGTCGATGATCTGATCGCCGATTTGATGGGCCTTGTCCAATTCGATACTATAAATTTCTCCTTCCCAACCGAGCATCAAACGGGGATTGTAATTTACGATTTCGTCCAATCGATAAGGAAATATTTTATTGATCTCCCTTTGGTTCAATCCCTTGGATGCGACGACCAATACATCATCGAAAAAGTGATCCAAAGTACCCGAACGACGTTCCCAACGAATTTTCCGTACCCGTTGGGTTTGCATCTGCCCATTGATACGCACGGTTTTATTGACATAATAATAATGCCCCGCCTCCCCCGACCATCGGGACATCGTATCGGCATCGAAAGTCCAGAAAGGAATGTATATCCCATGTAAATCATTCATCACCGCCAAACGCTTGAGTTTGTTCGGATGGAACCATCCCTGCTTAATCCATTTTTTGAATTGTTCCTCCGCCCTTCTCCTAGGAATAACGAACGGAATGATACCCGAAGGTTTGATGTATTGATGGTCGAAAGCCTCTTCGTTCACATTAACCGAACCGCAGAAGCCACAATTTACCTTCACCTCATCCGACTCCACCATGAACTTGGAACCGCAATTGGTACAATCAAATACCTTTTTGCCGATTTGTTCGGGTACTTGCATCTGGGCTTGGTGCATGGCGGTATGTAACGGGTTCTCCACCACGTTCTCATTCGACCGATCGAAATCTTCGGTATAGCCGCAGTAATCGCAAAGCAATTTTTGCTTTTCCGCCGAGTATTGGATTTTTCCACCACAAGAAGGACAGTTCTGGCGGAACACATTTTTTAATAAATCAGAATCATCAGTATGTGCCAAGGCATTTATTTTTCGATAAAAATAAGAAATACTCACCATCGTAAGTGAAGAAATAAGTATTCAAATCATAAATCTTCAACAAGATGCTTTCAATCAAAGATTCTAAGGCACCGGCCTTGAGCATTTTAGAGGAGGAAGGGCAGAAAATGCGTTAAGAAAAATATGCTGTTTGAGCCTTTCGAATATTTATTTGGAAAAAACCGTCAAGTGATTTTATCCGCCAAAGGTGAAAAATAAAAAAATAGCGAGTTATATTTTTTAGCATTTTCAACTTTCCGGAGCGTAAAGAAATGCTCACAGCCTTGAATTTTTGCATACTTTTGTTTCAAGACAAAAGTATGAACAAGCAATTTGCCATACCATAGTTTTAGTACATTGTGTAAAAAGTTCTTTGAGAATTTGAGAT
>JAHDCE010000466.1 GCA_020630045.1 Saprospiraceae bacterium
CATCAATTGTAAGGAACGAACACCTTGTAGGTATAGGTGATTTCGATTTCCTCTCCAGGATCGATGGAAGTTTCCCAACATACATCCGTCACCTTGTTAATATTGCCTGAGCGATTGATTCGTTCGGCCGTGAGCCATTTGACCGAAGACTTTAGCAAATCACCGGTGATGGCCCGCTTGATGTTCAAGTCCACTTTTTTGTCCTTGTAACTTTTGACTTTCACTTTGCCTTCTACGGTCACCAGATCCCAATACCGGTGAGTGGTGCCGGCCATTTTGCGGTCTTTTTCCATACGGTTTATTTCCTTTTCCGCATGCTTGATTTTAATGTCAGGAGATTCGGTCAGTTTCACATAACTTTTTCCCTTGATTGGGGTATAGTTCAACTGATCTTGACTAATCGGTCGGGTTTCACCGGCTTTTTTGCTGACAACCATCGCCGCACCGGTCGTCCAAGGAAATTTGGTATTGTTTTCCAATTTGATGGAATGGAACACCGGATTACGATTGTCCGGCACATATAAGAATTCCTTTTTGTAGTATCCCCTGTTCGGCGTATTCGCCTCGATATTACTTTCGTAAATATGTTGAATCCCCACTTCGATATTGAAAATCGGATATTGTCCCCGACCGCCTTTTTTCAAGGTCAAATCTTTAATTTTGTAAAAGAACAAATCCTCGTCCGAAGTACCCTGGACACCACCGCCCATATCACCCCAGCCGTCACCATCCAAAGATTCCTCTATTTCATAATTTAATGTCTGTGCCTGAATGGCATTCGAAAAATTGTTCATCATGCCCGGATTGTGTGAGGCAATCATCCCGAGGAACTCCACTAAGGACGATAACCGAGTTGCGAATCTAAAATTCGGGATACCTACCACGAAACTAACATCTGTATCTTCGATGTCTTCCGCATCATTCGAAATTTCGGCGCGTAATTCGAGTTTGGCCTTGTCTTCCGCTACAAGTTCAATCAAATAAGTCGGTGTCCAATTGAGCCCGTTTTGGAGATACATCATCTCCAAAGGTTGCTCGGATTTTTTCGATTTGAAATCTATATGAAGAACGTTTTTCCGTTCCATGTTTTCAGAAACGACGATTTGCTCCGGCTTCTCCAGAAATTCGACCCGACGTACTTCCGAAGGAGAAAAAGACAACCAAGCCGAACCGGTATTGAACACGACGACCGACTTGTTCATCAACTCTACGGGATCGCCTTTTTCGTTATTCATTTTGACTTGCTCTACCCGACCGGTATACACTTCGTCTTCTCCGATATGGACTTTCATTTTTTTGTCCTTATTGGCATCCATCAATTCTAGAAAAGATGTCGCCATCGTCTCTCTTTTCTTCTTGACGAAATCGGCATAACTGCTGACATGATTCAAATCATTATCGGGAGAATGAATCCAAAAAGTACCGAATAATGCCCGAGGCAAATCCTCGGAAATGACATACTCGCCCTCCTTGGTTTTTACGGTTCCTTTTTTGATAAAAAATGCGGAGCCGTTCTTGAATACAGAAATGGATTGGGTTTCTAACGGGTTGGCTGTGTCTTGTGCTTTCATAAAGGTGATTGATAATAAAATGGTGACCAAGGTGGTCATGAATACATCGAATTTCATGGTTTTTATTTTGAAATTAAGAAAAGAACACATCTAATTGGGAAAATAAGGAACAAAAAATAAAGGACGCCCAAAGGCGCCCTTCTTTCATTTGATTTTCCAAGGATGTATCGAAAGTTTAGTAACAGACAATAAATAAGTTGTCGATTTGAAAATCGCAAAGTTATTATTTGACTGTTACTTAGTTTTCAAACTTGTACGCCTTGCTCTCGGCTTGCTTGCGAAGTGTTTTTAGCATCGCATTGTCCAACGTTTCCGTTTCTGACATTTCCTTTCTTTTTTCAGCGATGTATTCCTTGGTTTTTTTCTCGTATTCCAGTAATTCTTGGCGAATATTTTCACGCTCTGTCTTTTTCTTTTCGACATAGTCCTGACGCTCTTTGTCCGTCATGCCTTTCATTTCTTCAGGCAAGCTTTCCTCTTCGACCTCTTCTAGCACCTCCGACACTTCTTTGTCGGCGGAAGCATCCACCAAATCCCAAGAACTGTTGTCATAGCTCTTCTTGGATTTGAAAAACGCCCTTGTTCTAGAATTGGCGGCCGAGTAAGTATTGGCATTAAAATCCTGGGTTGCCATATTTTCTTTTTTCGCCAAACCCGAAGAGCCGAAAGACAAATAGGTATCATTCAACTTTTGATTCAATTCCATGACCTTGTCATCGTATGGAGTCGCGACATGAACGACTTCGGAATCCATATTGATATTCATATACTCGCCACCTGTACAAATCGCTCCGTCTTTCCATCCATCACGGATTCCTTTTTGATAGTCACCACAATGAATCGTATTCACCACCACTCCTTTTTGTTTCGCAAGCTCACACAACTGCCTTACAGGAACAGGGCCTTGAGTAAACGGTTCGTTACCCGCTATGAACATGACTTTGAAATCATTGGTGCTATCGGTCCACTGCAAATCATTCAAAGCGGATTTACCGACCCAAGCACAATATTCTTCTCCGCCCCGGGTCGTTAGTGCGAACAATGCTTCCGAAATCGCATCCAAATCCGTAGTCAATACGGAGATTTGACGAATGTACCCCGACCTTGCCGACAAGTTGTCGTTGCCATATTCGTACAAAGCGATTTCAATGTTCGGGGTTTCCCCCTCTTTGGTTGAACCGGCCAAATCATTGACCATTTTCCAAAGCTGTGATTTCGCCTGTTCGATTAGGCCATTCATACTACTGCTCGTATCTAGTAATAGGGCAACTTGAATTTTATTGCCCGAAGCGATTCGTGCCGCACCGGGCTGGGAAGTTAAGATGGGTTTGGGCTGAACCGTAGTCGAACTTGTCGGGACAAGCTGACCCGCGAATTGGGAAAAACAATAAACGTAAGTCCCATAACCTACTAAAGCGGCTAGTAGGACAAAAAATAAACTTTTTGATTTTTTCATGATAAATGGTGGTTTATAAATGGAAGATTGGACTACCTTATCGGATAGATATATTCCCTTGATGTACATATATCATGAATAGGTGGGAAGGTTTTGGGTATTAACTGTTTATTAACAACAAAGATTTTACTTGTCGAATATCGTACCCCATTCCACAACTATCGGTTGATGGCTCAACCGATACCTTACATCCAATATAGAAGCATTGATGAATCGAATGCCCATCCTTTCTTCTATACCATATGCTTCATGGATATGACCAAAGACATGAATTTTGAGTCGCTCCAATTGCTTGATTTTCTCAAGGAGCATTTCACACCCCACTGATTCACCCCGAACCGTCTGATCCAATATTCCGCTAGGAGGTCCGTGTGTGATTAATATATCGACATTATCAGGTAACAATTGCCAGTGCCGATTTATATCTTCTCCCCTATCCCGATTGAAAGCCCAATCAAAAAAACGAGGTTGAACCGGAGACCCCCAAATATGAATTCCTTCAATCCGAATACCGGAGTCATTGAGGTAAATAATATTGTCAGGAATGACGGACTGTATCGTTTCGTCCGTCTCATGTTCAAAAAAGAAGTCGTGGTTACCGGCAATCAGAATTTTATACTTAAAATTCAGGGACGAATACCATTGTAAAAAATTCCGGACTTCATCTTCAGTTCCTCTTGACGATACATCTCCTGCATGGATAATCATTTCGCCTTCCGGCAAATCTAAATGCGAATGCTCCCCATGGGTATCTGATATAAATACGATTTTCATTTTGGGTTTAATACATTGATTTTTGAAAATGTCTTTTGTCTCAACCCCGCTTCACGTCCTCACCTTAATAGCTTTGGCTATTAGGTTCCGGGTGTTCATTAATTTGAAACAAAATCCTATTCCCAAAATTTCAAAG
>JAHDCE010000467.1 GCA_020630045.1 Saprospiraceae bacterium
GCTCCTCCCAATACAACCGGCAAATCAGCCGATTCAGTAACAATAATGGCGTTGTTGCCTCCTAGTTCCAATAGCACTCTTCCCAAGCGGGAAGAAACCGTTTTCGCAACGATTTTACCCATGCGAGTAGAGCCGGTCGCTGAAACCAATGGAACTCTACCGTCATTGCTCATCCATTCGCCTACTTGGTAATCGCCGGTGATGATGCAACTGACTCCTTCCGGAATGTCATTGTCCTTAAGGACTTTGTGGAAAATATTTTGGCAAGCTATAGAACAAAGTGGAGTTTTTTCTGACCCTTTCCAAACGGATACGTCACCACAAACCAAAGCGATCATGCTGTTCCATGACCAAACGGCGACCGGGAAATTGAAGGCAGAAATGATACCGACGATTCCTAGTGGATGCCACTGTTCGTACATACGGTGGTTCGGGCGTTCGGAGTGCATCGTCAATCCATACAACTGTCGGCTGAGTCCGACCGCGAAATCGCAGATGTCAATCATTTCTTGAACTTCACCATATCCTTCTTGTAGGCTTTTACCCATTTCGTAAGAAACGAGTTTTCCCAAAGCTTCTTTGTTGGCACGAAGGGCTTCTCCATATTGTCGGACGATTTCGCCACGTTTGGGAGCCGGCATTTTTCTCCAGACTTTGAAAGCGTCTTGGGCGGATTCTATGACTTGTTCGTATTGTTCTTTCGTAGTGACACTGACACTACCAATAAATTTTCCGTCTACCGGAGAATAAGATTCGATATAGGATTCTGATGGATAAGAAATCAATCCGGTAGAAGTACCGTCATTCTTCTCTTGCAATCCAAGTGTTTGTAAGAAATCAAGGTTCATGATAGAAAAGGTTTAAATAATATCTTTTGAGTTGACAAAATTCGCCGCAAAGGTAAACAAACCCTTTTCCCGGAAGGGAAAAAGAATAGAAAAAGTGAAAGACACCAATTTGACCTATCGCCCTAGATAAAGGGAAACAAAACCGAAAATGGTGATGAGACCGATGAGTACCGATGCCATCTTCACGGAGTAACGGATATGAGATACGAAGGTAAGGATGTCTTGCTCATGCTTCGGATACCTAGGAATGACTTCGCTTTTGAGCCGCTTGGTATCGAATATATGAACAGCTCCGAAGTCGACATTGTTCTGTACGAGTTTCTTGTAGGCTTTGAAGACCTTAACCCTAAAGTAGATGTTGATGAACAACATGGTGGCGAATAGCCCGATGATGATGATGACAACTGTAGTGTACAAACTCATAGTGGGTAGATTAACCGGCGGCGAATAACATGGATAATCCGAATTTGCCGTCTTTTTTTCCAAAATAAAGCATCAGGGCCGATTCGTAAATATTCCCTTCTTCATCTTCTCCACTTTCGTTCAAAGAGATAATGCGTTCTTCATCTATGCCCATGTCTTCGGAAGTAGGGACTTCAGCGGCTTGGGTTCCGGCAATCAAAGCCAGCATATCTTCATTGAAATAAACGTCGAACATTTGGTCGATATCTTTTTCTTGTAAGTGTTCTCCGAAATGACAAAGTTGTTTCACGGCGGCTAGATTTTTGGAAGCCGAAGCCGCTTGGAATTTTGACCAGAAATCAGACCAGGTTTCCGATTGGATTTCTGTGGGCGTATTTTCGTCGGTTGTTGGATTTTCTTGGGTTCCGCCACACGAAATGAGGAAGATTAGGCCGAGGATAGGAAAGAGTTGGATAATATTTTTCATGCGTAGTTCAATTTGAACCCAAAGATAGAAGTATTCTTATTGATATTACTTGTACTTTTCTGGTAAAATAAACTCCTTTATGTTTCAGAACATCGTCATATTTATTGGTTTGTTATTGACGACGCCTGCCATTATGTATTTCAACCATGAATTTTTTGAATACCATAAAATCCTAGGAGGAATAGATCGTGTGCCCGCCTTGTTCGTGATTTCGACCGGGTTGATGATATTATTGTGTTGGTTGGGTTTCCATTGGTTGGCGGCTCGTTCTCCTTGGTTGGTGTTATTAATCAACCTCATAATCGCGGGCGGTTTGGCTTACTATATTTTTGTTGTGGACAATGAAAATGTTTTTGCTGTTTGTATGTCATGTGAAGAGGATTTTTCCCCGGAAGGGGATGTTAAACTGTACGAGGAGAAAATCTATGTATTAAAAGGAAAGCCCGGGAATTATAGACGGGGGCGAAAAATCGGAACCCATGCTTCATTGGAATATAATGCTTCAGGTCAATTGGTGTCAAAGCGAACACGGTATCATTATTCAAGAACCAAACAGCCATCTAAAGATCATGCTCAATTTGATTATGATGAGGCGGGACGCTTGGTTCAAGAAAAAAATTATCAGGCGACAATTACCTATAAATATGACGATAAGGGACGGATGGTCGAAAAATTCCGCAAGATTAGCCACTATTATCGAATGAATCGGGATTCGAAGATAACTTGGGATTATCTGGACGAAGGCGTGCGTATCGAAAGGGTGTATCGTGTGGAA
Source organism: Saprospiraceae bacterium (assembly GCA_020630045.1). Lineage (GTDB taxonomy): Bacteria > Bacteroidota > Bacteroidia > Chitinophagales > Saprospiraceae > JAHDCE01. The sequence goes on from JAHDCE010000467.1 coordinate 2,513, forward strand.
TATGATAATGAAGATTTGATGTATGTCAATCGAGCGATATTAGATGATCAAGGTCGAGTGATCCGAAAAGGTTATGATGAAGAAACCGATACTTGGAACGATAAGTTGGAATATAATGACCAAGGACAATTGGTCAAAAAGTATTTGGGAGGGACGCTTCATTGGAGATATCTGTATAAGTATCATGACAATGGAAACTTGGCGGAAGAAAAGCAATGGGATGTGAAATCCGGTGGAAGGGAAGATATCAGTTATGTGACTCAATATGATAAAAGGGGGCTGTCCGTATTCAGGACTTCCTACTTGGAGAAAGGCAAAGTCGGCCGCCAATGGAAATATGAAAACCATTATGACGAACAAGGAAATTTGAAATGGAGGGATGTATTGATGAAGGAAACCGACGCCAACGATTTTTTACCTTATACCCGTACGGAAGTCAGTGTCGAGTATTGGTGATTTTGAGTATAAATCCACTTCGTTATTATTATGATCCATAAGCGGTCATACTTTATTTTCATCAGAAACATTCAGGACATCCGCCCTTTGGACTTGGTCGAGATGCGGGATGTTTTCCATTCCGCGATATTTCATCAATAACTGAGCGGTAGCAATGACATCTTTTTCACAATAAACGGCGATTCGGTCCAAATCATCTTCCTCCCAAAAAACGCGACCGACTTCACTTCCGTCAATGTCGTCTTTGGGGGTCGGAATGCCAAATATATGGGTGAGTAAACTCAACTTCGTAAATGCTTTTCGGTCACCGAATGACCAAAGTGTCATCGTGTCTAACAAATACTTCAGTTCCCAAGGTTTTTTACCCGGGATATTAAGGAGGTGCGGGAGTTTCAAGCCATTGAGCAAAATCCTTCTACAGATATAAGGAACATCAAATTCCTTGATGTTATGCCCACAAATGTAATGTTTGTTAGGATTGTTGTAATATTGATTGAGGAGTTCCGAAAATTCTTGCAACAATATTTTCTCATCTCGATTGGCATAGGATTTTACTCGAATTTTCCAACCTTCTTTGGTTCTCATGACGAATCCGACCGATATGCAAACGATTCTTCCGAATTCTGCATAAATACCCGCTCTTTCATAAGAAGAATAAATTTCATCTTCTTCTAAGTCCCGGTCATAAATCTTTAAAAGCGATTTTGCCTTATGAGCCCAGTGGTGTTTTAAGTCCTCGGGGGCTTCTTTCAAACTTGGATACCCCGAAACGGTTTCTATATCCAAAAACAATACTTGACTGATATCCAAATGATTCAACATAAGCTTGAATTACCATGATTTAGGTATGATGACGACACTATTCAATAGATGTTATCACGAAATTTTTTGTATAAAAGGCGAATCGTTATTTTAGGAATCAACGAGGCGTTCACCGAAAAGCATAGCCGTAGCT
>JAHDCE010000468.1 GCA_020630045.1 Saprospiraceae bacterium
GCTTTGGTTCAAATTGACGCTCATTGGACTTGCGTTGTTGTTGATGTTTTTATTTTACAAAAATAGAGCGAATCGACAACGCAAGAATTTAATTCGAGAAAACGAAACCAAACAAAAGGTGGCGGAGTTGGAACTGTCCGCCCTGCGTGCACAAATGAATCCCCACTTCGTATTTAATGCCCTAGGAGCGATTCAATATTATGTCCAAACGCAAGAAGTGGAAAAGGCTGACGAATACCTGACGAGCTTTGCACGACTCATGCGGATGTACCTGGAAGCGTCAAAAGAGAAATTGATCTCCGTCGCTGATGAAATCGATTTGTTGAAAATTTATACCTCACTAGAAAAAATGAGATTCGAGGATTTATTCGATATGGAAATAAAGGTAGATGAGCGTCTTGATATAGAAGAAAAATTTCTTCCGGGAATGTTGATTCAACCCTTCGTTGAAAATGCCATCAATCACGGATTAAGTCATCGAAGAGATAGAAAGGGATTTTTAAAAATTGAATTTTTAAATGACCCGGACGGATTTCGTTGTGAAATAACAGACAACGGAATAGGGTATGGAAATGCGAAAAAAATCAAGCCCTCAAAACATAAATCACAAGGAATGAATATTGTCCGTGACAAAATAGAAACTTTGCGTTATTCAGGTGTAGCGGAAATAAATATAACCGTTTCCGATTCGAATCCGAATGATAAAAAATACCCCGGAACAAAAATTATGATTTTAATCTCAAAAGTCAATCAAAATGAAAAACCTCAAATCAATCATCGTAGATGATGAACCAAAAATTAGAAAAGTTTTAGAAATAAAACTAAACCAATATTGTCCCGATGTCCAAATCTTGGCTTCGGTCGAAAATATTGACGCCGCTTATCTCGAAATCATCAACCATCAACCCGATGTCGTATTTTTAGATATTTCCATGCCGGGTGGAAACGGCTTCGAACTGTTAGATAAATTCGATCGTATAGATTTCGAAATTGTTTTTATCACCGGTTATGATGAATACGCCCTAGATGCATTGAAAGTAAGTGCCGTGGATTATCTTTTAAAACCCTTGATGACGGAAGAACTGGTCTCGGCTGTAAGCAAAGTAAAGGAAAAAATAAATGATAAAAACAAAGCCGAAAAATATGAAAACCTAAAGTATAATATTTCCATGTCGGCAAATCAAGATTCTAAAATCGCCCTAGCGGGAACCGACGCTTACACTTTTGTGAAAGTCAATGAAATCGTTAGGTGTGAAGGCTGGCAAAAATATACCAAAGTGTATTTGAATAAAGGTAAATGTATTATCAGTTCTTACAATATCGGTAAGTTCAAAACCATGCTCCAAAACTATGGTTTTTACGCCACACACAAATCCCATTTAATCAATACAAGTCTCATCGTACAGTATTTAAAAGAAGGAACCGTCATGATGTCCGACGGGTCAGCCGTGCCAGTTTCCAGGCGTAAAAAAGATGATTTTATTAATCGAATATTAAATGGTTTCGTATTGAAATAAAATCCTTGGATAAAAATAATCACTTCTGTAAAAAAGTCCTTCTTCGGAACTCCGAAGAAGGACTTTTTTATTCCGTTAATCTTACAAGGATAACCGTTGCTCGCTTCTCTATTCTTAATTCAATATTTATATCGCAAATTGAAAGTGTATTAAAGAGAAATGATCAGTTTCTCCCGGCGGATTCCGAAAAGCCACAATAGAGTAGGGTCGAATTAAAAACCTTTTAAAAATGAATGCCAAAGAAAAAGAATTGCTAATCAACTTAATTGAAAAGTCCGGAAAAACCTTTAAAAATGATAATCCGAAAAAGGAAGTGAGCGATGACCAGGTAGTCGCTGAAATGAAACAATCCGTCGAGATGGTTTTGTTTGTAGCGGACATCTTTAAACGCAAAGAAACACCGGAGTTTTTTAAATCGCGGATTAAAGACTTATGGCGTCGTATTCGAATAGCCATTGCCGAATGGGTGGCGGATATCGCTTGCGAAATCCATCCCGATTGTTAAAAGGATAATGGTGCTTAATCGCAAAATCCAAATGAATTGTTTTAATCCTGACGACACCGGAATCCCGGTGTCGTTTTTTGTGTCTCTAACCAAACCCCTATCTTTATCCAACAGATAAAGATACCGACCATGACCAAACTCAACCTCCTCGCTTTTTTCCTTTTCGGAATATCCCTTTCCCTCTCCGCGCAATGGACCACATTGCCGGACCGCATGTGGCTCGACGACGATCACGCACCATTCAAATGGGGCGTCGCCTCCGGCGACCCCTTATCGGATGCCGTAATCATCTGGACAAGGATAGAAGGCAATCCCGACAGCACCGCCATCGGACTGACCGTTCACTGGCAAATGGCGACTGACGAAGCCATGACCGATGTCATAGCGGCAGGAACATCCCTAGCACAAGCCGACGACGATTGGACGTTCAAAATAGACGTTGCGGGACTTCAACCCCATACCACCTACTACTACAGATTTTCCGACCCTTCCGGGAATATGTCCGCCATCGGGCGGACAAAAACCGCCCCCGAAACGGGGACGCCGATTCCAAGCCTCAAATTCGCCATCGCCTCTTGCAGTAGTGTTTACTCGGGGTACTTCAATGCCTACGCCCGAATCGCTGAAAGAAATGATTTGGATTTGGTCATTCACCTAGGAGATTACATCTACGATTTCGTAGATGCGGACGAACAAGTCAGAGTACCCGAACCAACACCCATCGATCCCCAATTCAAACACGAATTTTGGCAACGGCACAGATACTATTTACACGATCCTGACCTTCGGGGCGTTCGGCAACAACACCCGTTCTTTTCCTTGTGGGACAATCACGATATCTACAAAAACAATGAAACCGATCTCATCGGCTCCCTAGAAGCTTTTTATAATTATCTACCCATCCGGCAACCGGATATGGCAAACCCCAAGCAGATTTATCGCACCCTCCACTACGGAGATATGGCCGATATCATGTTTATGGATATCGAACTCTGGCGAAACCAAGACATTATTCCGGGCACAGGAGAAAACAGCCTCCTGGGACAAGCCCAATACGATTGGCTCACCAATGAACTCTCCAATTCCACAGCACATTGGCGAGTCATCGGCAATCAAAAACTATTTAGTAATTGGGCAGTGGATCATGTGCCCTTGGAACTTCCCTTCGGAGACGGTATGGTCGCCGATCCTAGCGCATGGGACGGATTTCCCGCCGAGCGGGCGAGGCTGCTTACATTCTTACGGGACAACGGCCTTGATAACAATGTCGTCATCAGTGGTGATATCCACTTGTCGGTAGCCGCCGATTTGGTCATCAATCCCAAGGACGAAACCGAATACGACGGTGAAACCGGAGAGGGAGCCATCGGTGTAGAATTCCTCCCGGCCAGTGTTACTCGTGGAAATGTAGATGAAACGCTAGGCATCAATCCGACACCCGGACTGTTGGATGGCCTAATTGATTTAAGCAACGAAGGCAATCCCCATCACCGATATATCGAACTGTTTTATCACGGTTACGGATTACTCGAATTGCAGCAGGACAGTGCCATCGCCCAATACTGGTATTCCGACAAACTAGAAGTCGTGACGGAGGAAACCATGTGGCAAGAGCTAATCGTTCGTGATGGTGAAAATCATTGGGTAAAAGAACAGGAGACGGTTTCAATCGAAGAACTCGAATCTTCCGCCTTTTCCATGACACCGGTTCACCCCAATCCTGCTATTGACAATGTTTCATTTTCCCTTACGGTCAATAAAGGACAAGAAGTAAAGGTCAAAGTCATCGGACTCATGGGCAAGGAAATATCGTCTTCCAATTTGCTATTTGGACAATTTGTTCCTTCCGGAAATGAAACCCCCATAAATCTCGATTTGACCGGATGGGCTAC
>JAHDCE010000469.1 GCA_020630045.1 Saprospiraceae bacterium
GATAAATCCATTTCTTGTGGGTCATCTTTGTTCAGGGAATCAGAAAACGAATCTAATTCTTTGCTTGATAATTCAAAGTTTGTTATTGCCGCAGGCACTATGAATACTGCCATTGATATTCCGTCAAAATGGATGGATGCTGAAAAAACAATTACCCTTTACGCTTTAGACGGAAGGACTTTACATCAGGAATCTTCAACGAATCGACGGTTTGAAATTAGAGATGAGTATCCGAAGGGGATGTTAATTGTAACGATAGAAGTAGAGGGAGAGAGATACTCAGGTAAAATCATAGTGAAATAAAAACTGTATAATAAGGTGTTTGAAATGCCCTGAGGATGAAATATTCCTCAGGGTAATTTGTTTTTATGTAATGATTCTTCCTAGGTGTAAAAGCATCAATGTTTCTCCTTTTTTAATGAGGAATATATTAAACCACATTCCCCAGTACATATTCATATAATGCCATAAATAGTTTTTGTGCTGCTTTTTCTCATATTCAATGTGAAATTCGAAAACTTCAATATTTTCTATACCTAGTAAATTACGAATTAAGTTGATGAACGAAGAAGTGCAAGGTTTGTATTGCTTGAAGTTTTTATTGATGTTCTCTGCTCTCGTTTTATATTCTTTTAACCAGTCTGTACGTTCTTGAATTGACATTGATTTCAATATAGGCACTTGAGTTTCTGTCGTCGTCACTTCCAATTGTATGTGATTGTCGACAAACCATTCTTCAAGTTTGTTGGATAATTCGAATGTCCAGTTTTCCAATGGAAAAAATCGAGCTTCTTTCATGAGAAAGTCGAAATGTTTTTTCTCGATTTTAGTATTGAATTTTAATCTGTTCAAAATGGTGTTTACAAGTAACTCGTTTAAGTTTTCTTGCTTTTTTTCTATTATAGTTATCGAATATTCATTCATGCTTCCACCACTAGGAGAAAGCATGTTCTTAACGAGTTGTTGGACATACAAAAATCCTTGTAAATGTTCTATTTTTATTTCATCTTCAAATTGTGGGTGCATTGTTTTTATGACCTGATGGTTAAATAATTTTTATGTATTAATAAGGCAGTCGTTCCAGTCGATGAAATGCTTGCATCAAAGATAGCCAAGTGATGAGCTCTTCCATATCGCAATTGATAATAAAGGATGGGTTTGTTATTTTGAAATGAAGTTGTAATTGTTCTATTTGTTAATAATCCAATGTATCGTGTTTTTCGTTCCTAAGCCACATTCTTGAAGCAGAATACTGTCTCTGTCGTCACTCCTGTAAACTTGATAATATTGAGGCCCTTGGTGAAAATACTGCCCCAAGTATTTTTTGAATTTTAATTCGTGTTTTGGCAGTTCCAATTTGAAATATTGATATCCTGATTTTTGACTTCCCCCCACTGCTGAATTGTAAGTCCATTCCGTAAATGCCTTGTCAAAAGGTTTGATTCTATGAGTTGCTTTAAAATCAAGCATCTCTTGGTTTTGGAAATCTACGAAACATGATTTTCTATGTGACATTCTCTTTTCCTTATAACAATATTTCTCCTTTCCGTAATCAAGTATAAAATATCTTCCTCCTGCCGGAAAATAGATTTCATAAACTTGTCGTAATCCTTCTTTTAATTCTTTTTGTACAATATTGCAATAAAGACTATCAAAACGTTCTAGGTTCGTATTACCCGATCGGGTAAAGGATTGGATGATACTATCGGGAAGCGTATTTAAAATGGAATCATATATGATTAGCGGCCGGGAAATAAATGAGATTTCTTCCCTTTCAAAATCCGGGTAACTAATTTGAGTAACTGTACTGGCAATGCTGTCCCGATGTGAATCGTTAATGATAAAAAAGGAGTTCTCGAAAACGGCGAACTTGCTATGCTCAGAAGGCAACTCTATTCTTTTTTCAACTTCAAAATTTTTATTTAAAATCGTCAGGTATTGGTCGGTCCACGCCTTCTCAGGTCGCTCTGTTGCAAAATGGAAATCCTTAGCGGTTCCGAATTCATTGTAAGGTGTTTGCTCGACCCGGATTCCTTGCCTTTCAATAGCCGGGAATTCCGGGATATCCGGATATTTATCTCCTTCCGGGCGTTCACCGAAACAAGCACTCAAGAATATGACGGTCCCTATTATTAATGTCGTTTTTATTGAATTAAGGAGCATGGTTGAAAGGTTTGTTTTTCCAAAAAAATAATCAAGCTGCCGAGTTGTACTTCGAACCCGCCAATCTGGATACTACAAAAATAGTCACCAGTCCACTCACCATCGCCAGTGTCCGGAAAGGGAATAATACAACGCCCTCTTCAATCATGGGATAAGGAATAATCGTAGGGATTCCAAGTGCCGGTTCTCCGCCGCCGAATCGTAATACAAACGCCACGATGAATCCCGCTAAGGAACCGACTCTATTCGCTTTCGGGTCGTAAAGCGCGAGTAACAACTGAGGGAACAAAAGGCAATACACAAAGTCACTACAAAGGAACCAAAGCGCATATACGCTTTGAACTTGAAGGGCTAAAATAGTGGCGGCAATTCCTACGATCCAAATCATCCGTTTCAAGACCTTCAATAAGTTTTCACTTGACAAATCCGGTTTGAACAACGGACGGTAAACGTTCCAACTCGCCATCGAAGAAGCGGAAAGAATGGATGAATCGACGGAAGACATGACCGCCGCGGCAATCGCTCCGAGTCCGATAGTCGCCACCCACGGATCCGTTAAATAGCGCATGACATAAGGGAGTATTTCCGCTGCCGTTTCGGGTTCGCGAGGGGCACCGGCTTCCACCCATGTGTGTCCCAGTTGCCAAACGTCACCGATGACCCCGATCATTACGGCGGGTATGGCTGCGAGCAAGCAAACGCCCCCGGCCAATAAAGAGAGGCGTACCGCCGTGTTTTCGTCCTTGGCGGACAATACCCTTTGAAAATATACTTGCCAAGGAATACCTCCTAACATTAAGAGTAAGGCGTAGTCCCACCAATTCCAGTAATAATTTCCAAGTGCTTCTTTGCTTGGGAGAAACGATGCGGCTGCACCCTTGGATTCCACGTAAGTGGCCCACGCCATATCCCAACCGCCAACGGCGGGAAGGGCGAAAGGAATGACGATAATCAATCCCAAAAACAACAATGCCATTTGGAAAATATCCGTTAATGCCACGGCCCACAGTCCGCCAAGTGCAGTGTAGGCGATGGCTATCGTCGCCGAAATGATAATAGCGGTGGTGAACGAAATACCTAGGACAGTACCGAATGTCGTTCCTAGGGCGGTCAGGATGGCCGCCGTCCAAAATATTTCGCCCATCAGGGCGGGAACGAACAGTACCGCACCCATGCCTTTGCCGAATCTTTCCGCCAAGGGGTCGAGCATGGTTTTGTATTCTCTTTGTCTCATTTTCCGAGCAAAAAACAAACCGCCCAATATGAGACTGATGGCATACCCCCAAGGAGCTTGTACCCATACCAATCCACTAGCGGAAGTGGCTTCCGCCGTTCCGTGGATATAGCCACCGCCCACCCAAGTGGCGCTCATCGTGAATATGGCGATGAACAAGGGAATGGATCGCCCGGCGAGCATGACGTCGGTCGCCGTATTGCTTTGGCGTAATTGGGAGGCGTATGATCCTACGAAAAATATAAGTCCGTAAAAGAGCATCATCGCAAAATAGCCCGACCAAAAGACAGGCGTGTCATTGGCATAAAGAACAACACCGACGATAGCCAGTAGACCCAAGAGGATGAGTGTGGGATAAATTGATTTTTTAGCTTTGTCCATATATTTCGATATCAATGCGTATTCGGAGTGATAATTCAGTTTTGTTCATTTAAGTACTCGAACAAAAGTACTCGAATAATGATTTTCATGTGTATTTTTGTTTTAGTCGAGGGAAGCCCGGAAACT
>JAHDCE010000470.1 GCA_020630045.1 Saprospiraceae bacterium
CGATACGGCGGCGGCGGTTACTGGTGAGTAATTCCGGATTTTCCCGCTCTTTTGGCGTCATGGAAAAGATAATCGCTTCGATTTTTTTAAAGGAGTCGTTGTCAATATCCAAGTCTCGGATTTGCTTACCCATCCCTGGAATCATTCCAATCAAATCCTTGATGTTACCCATCTTTTTGATTTGAGCGATTTGGGAAAGAAAATCGTTGAAGTCGAACTTGTTCTTCTTGATTTTTTTATGGATACGCTCCGCTTCCTTTTCGTCGAACTCCATTTGAGCCTTCTCGACCAAGGAGAGGATATCTCCCATTCCAAGGATACGCTGTGCCATCCTGTCCGGGTGGAATACGTCCAAGGTGTCGGGTTTTTCACCCATAGAAACGAACTTGATCGGCTTCCCTACGGTATATTTTACCGAAAGGGCGGCACCACCGCGAGTATCACCATCCAATTTGGTCAGAACTACACCATCATAGTCAATGACTTCGTTGAAGGCTTTAGCGGTATTCACGGCATCCTGACCCGTCATCGAATCCACAACGAATAAGGTTTCGGTTGGATTGATACCTGCCTTGATATTGCGGATTTCGATCATCATCTCCTCATCTACCGCTAAACGGCCGGCGGTATCCACGATAACGACATCGTTCCCCATTTTCTTGGCATGGGCGATGGCGTTTTGAGCGATACTGACCGGATTTTTATTTTCAGGTTCCTTGTATACTTCGGCACCGACTTGCTCGGCGACGACTGTCAACTGGTCGATGGCGGCGGGGCGATATACATCACAAGCGACCACCAAAGGTTTCTTTTTCTTTTTGGTTTTTAAGAAATGAGCGAGCTTACCCGTAAATGTGGTTTTACCCGAACCCTGTAACCCGGCAATCAATATGATTCCCGGATCGGCTTTGATGTTGATACCGACGGCCTGACCTCCCATCAATTCGACCAACTCGTCCATCACGATTTTAACCATCAACTCACCCGGCTTTACGGATTTGAGGACGTTCCTCGTTCCTAGGGCCTGACTTTTGACTTTGTCGGTGAACTCCTTGGCGATTTTGTAATTGACATCCGCCGCTACCAATGCGCGACGAATTTCTTTAACGGAAGTGGCGATATTGATTTCCGTAATGGTTCCTTCCCCTTTGAGGTCTTTAAATGCTAATTCTAACCGATCCGATAAATTCTCAAACATGTCTTTTTCTTTTTCTTCTTCTAAGTCGTTTTGGGTTTCCCTTCCGGGAAATTATCTTTATCATTGATGACGGACTCGTGTCCGGGAACTGATTTTCCGATAGTTGAATTGATAAGGAATATGGTCTTTTCCCAATCGGGCGACAAATATACAAATTTCAATGGTAGAAATTTTCAACAACACACTTCAAAATTTAGCCCCTTCCTCATCAAAAGTGTTATTGGCCATCAGTGGTGGGCTGGATTCCACCGTTTTGGCGCATTTATTCCATTTGGCTAGACAACCCTTCGCCTTGGCTCATTGTAACTTTGGATTGAGGGGAGAAGAGTCGGATGCAGAAGAAATTTTCGTGCAAGAACTTGGCGAATCCCTAGGCGTTCCGGTTTATACAACAAGGTTCGATACCAAAAGGATTGCTGAAGTTTCAAAAACAAGCATCCAAGTAGCCGCTCGGGATTTGAGGTACGATTGGTTGGAACTCATCCGCAGTCAAAATGGATTTGATTATATCGCTACGGCACACCATATGGATGATTCCATTGAAACGGTTTTGTACAATTTTACGATGGGATGCGGTATTCGGGGGCTGCATGGTATTCCCAAAAAAAATGGGTTTGTCATCCGACCATTGCTAGAAGTCCATCGTGAAGAAATCCGAGCTTTCGCAGAATATCATCACTTGCAATACAAGGAGGATTCCTCCAACTTCACGACCAAATACAGCCGCAATAAACTAAGGCATTCGGTGATTCCCGTCCTAGAAGAAATCAATCCGTCATTTCGGCAAACGGGCGGGAAAAATATCCGCAAAATGGCTGAAATGGAAGATTTGTTGGACTATGTTTTGGATGAAATCCGACAACGTGCCGTTTCTAGGAGACAAGGGAAAATATACATGGATATGGCCGTCATCCGGCGGTATCCCGCACGAATTACGATTTTGTTCGAGTTGTTGCGGGAGTTTGGTTTCAATAGTGGTCATGCCGCTCAAATCCACGAATCCATGGATGGGCAGCCCGGCAAATTATTTTTCTCCCATTCTCATAGAGTCGTTTTGGATCGGGATGAATTAATCATTACACCCAAGGAAGTCGGAGTCAGGGAAGTCCGCTTGGATTATTCCCCGGAAGGGGAGATAAGTGTAGGTGCCGGAAAATTGACTTGGATGGTTTGTTCATACCCCAAAGCTTTGAAAGTCGGGAAATCCGTCGCTTATGTGGATGCGGATTGTTTGAAGTTTCCATTAATATTGCGCTCCTGGGTAGCAGGCGATTGGTTTTGTCCAATAGGAATGCAAGGCAAAAAGAAAAAAATTAAAAATTTGTTTTCAGACCTAAAAATGTCCATTCCTGAAAAGGAAGAAGCTTTGTTGCTGGAGTCGGAAGGTAAGATTTGTTGGGTAGTGGGTATCCGTCCTGACGAACGTTTCAAGCTCAAGGAGGAAACCAAAAATGTGATTCGGTTTGAATGGAAAAATGAAACGGCGGATTGTGGGGAGAGTCGATGATATATTAGCTGAAAAGCTAAGACACAGAAAAGAAAAAGGAACGTTCCGCAAATTGTTTTTGTCGGAAGGAAAGGTAGATTTTTTTTCAAATGATTACTTGGGCTATGCCAGTGTTGAATTGCCGGATGTCCCTTTGTCGGAAGTTGCAAAAACCGGAGCGACCGGTTCTAGGTTATTGAGTGGCAATTCATCGTTCGCTGAAAAATTGGAACAAGAAATCGCAGCGTTTCACAAAGCGGAAGCCGGGTTGTTGTTCAATTCCGGATTTGATGCCAACTTGGGACTGTTATCCTGTATCGCCCGACCCGAAGACACGATATTATACGATGAATTGTGTCATGCATCCATGTTGGATGGTCTGAAATTGAGTCGTGGAAAAACCATTCCGTATAGACACAACGACATTGAAGACGTCAAGGCTAAAACCCTAGCGGCAGAAGGACAGGTTTTCATTGCGACCGAAAGTGTCTTCTCCATGGATGGTGATGTCGCTCCGCTGGCCGATCTTTGTCGGATTCGGGATCGATATGGCGCAGAGTTGATTGTGGATGAGGCACACGGAACCGGGGTGTTCGGTCCTAGGGGAGAAGGGTTGGTTGTGGCTCTAGGATTGGAATCCAAAGTATTTGACCGGGTTCATACCTATGGCAAGGCGGCCGGATGTCACGGTGCCATAGTGCTAGGAAGCAAGATTTTGAGGGATTATTTGACGAATTATGCACGTTCATTTATATATACGACGGCTTTGCCACCACATAGCCTTCAGTTGATTCAGCAATCTTATCAATTGTTTTCGGAAAGAAAAAACATGGATTTGCTACATGAGAATATCAACTATTTTAAAAAAGGTTTGAGTGATTTTGCGAAAACTAGGATGATAGAAAGTAATAGTCCGATCCAATGTTATATCTTACCGGGCAATGAGAGAATCCGCCTTACGGCGAAATTGTTCCTTGAAGAAAAATTAGAGGTAAGACCCATCGTGTTTCCGACTGTCCCAAAAGGGGGGGAACGCATCCGGATTTGCCTCCATAGTTTTAATACCAAAGAAGAATTGAATCGATTAACCAATATCATTAATGGAATCTCCTAAACGATATTTTGTAGCCGGCATCGACACCGAAGTAGGAAAAACCGTCGTATCCGCCATATTGACCCAAGCTTTGGAAGCCGATTATTGGAAACCTGT
>JAHDCE010000471.1 GCA_020630045.1 Saprospiraceae bacterium
TTGTATTGATGTAAATTTCGCCGCATATCGGTTTTGACCGGTATGCGGCATTTGATATAGTATTGAAAGTATATTTGTTATAATCCGAAATATTGAATTAACTTTCATTTATGCCCTTTGTGAAACTTAGGATATTCTTCATCATTCTTATTTCAATATTACCCACAATGTTGACCGGGCAATCATGGGCGATAAAGAACTATACGACTGAAGATGGATTGCCGGGGAATATGACCTATCAAATCGTTCAAGATGATAAAGGGTATTTATGGATCGGTACCAATAATGGCATTTGTAGGTTTGATGGCAGAGCCTTTAAATGGTATGAAAGTCCACTCATAAAAAACAACGAAGTATTACTTTGTAAAAAAGCATTGGGCCTGATTTGGTTCGCCACTTATGGGAATGAACTGTTTTATATTGAAAATGATAATGTGCGGGAAATTCCCTTGCCTGAAGATGCCCTTTATTTAGATTTGATAAAAAAAACTCCGACATCTATTTGGGTGGCTGTGAGAATAAATAATCAGGTGGCTATGTATTCCTATGAAAAAGGAGAAGAGGGGTGGATTTCTGAAAAATATAATACGGCTGACGCATTGTATGGCCATCATAAAGGCTTTTTAAAAAGAAAAGATGGGATGTATTTTTTGTCCAGCTATTCTATTTTAAAATGGGATAGTGATGCAAAAAAATGGAAAACGGATTTTAAATTGCCGGTTGAATCCGGTATAAATAATTCAATAATATGGGAAGGGGATTGGATATTAAGCATAAAGGGTAAAGGATATTGTTATTATAGAAATAACAAGTTGATTAAGGAAGAGAAATTACGCGAAGTAAATGATCCCATTCATTTTTCATGTTTTAAAGATTCAAAAGGACGGGTATGGGAAAAATATATCTCCCAATTAAGTATTGTCAATGGACTTGGAGGGGAAGGAATTATGGATTTTTCCCCTTTTCTAGGTGGGGATAGATGCAATGAAATGTTTGAAGACCGTGAGGGGAATATTTGGTTTTCAACCAACTCGAATGGACTTTTTGTTTTATTGAATACTAGCGTGATTCAATTTGATAATAAAAATAGCGAATTGCCGGAAAACCGGGTTTGGGATATTGTAGGAGATGACTCCGGGAAAATCATTGTTGCTTTGGGCAACGGCCATTTCGTTGAGATGGAAAAAGAGAATATTATTTCGAGTCAAAGACTCGTAAATACAAGGACGGAAACTTATGATGTTTTCATTGATGATAAAAAAAATATTTTTTCTGCGATTCATCAGTCCTTGATAAGGTATAGGGGGGAGAAGATTCCTGATATTATAAGGAAGATGCTTAGTCGGAGTTTTTTAGTGAAAAGAATAACACAAGATGCTTCCGATAATTATTGGTTAAGTTGTAACAATGTATTATATGAACTGAAAAATGATGAAAGATTCATATATGACTTATTAAGTAGTCATGGTGCGAGGGTTTATGTGGCATTGCCGACAAATGGTAAGGCATTATTAGGTACAACGAAAGGGGTGTATGAGCTGACAGTTCCTACTCGTGAGGAAGTGATAAAAACGGAAAAAGAGATTCCACATAGAGAATGGTCAAAAGACCCAACAGCCCGTCTTGTCCAACATGAGGGAAACGAGGAATTAGTATCTACAATTGAATATTTCGACCGTCCCTTAATCCAAAAAAAAATATTTAAAGGGAATCGAACCATTGATTATTATATCGCAGATATTCAATACGGAAAGGATAGTTCCATTTGGATCGCTACTAGGAATAGAGGCGTTTATCATATTGTAAACGATTCCATACAAAAGCATTGGGAAACAGAAACGAACGGCTGGATCAGCAACGTATGTCGAAGAATCTTTGTGGATGAAAAAGGTGTCGTTTGGGTAAGTACCGTCGGAGGGGTCGGGCGGATTGATCCTAGGGATTATAGTGTTCGGAATCTTACAAAAGATGATGGTCTGATATCAAATCATGTGAATTCAATTTACAAATATGATTCCTTAATTTATGTCGGTACTTCGGAAGGGCTGACGATATTCGATGAAAATGATTTAAAAGAAAAAGAAACTCCACCTCCAATATTAATAGAAAGTATCAAGATTAATGAAATAGATACGATGTTAGATGGTGGATGTAAATTGCCATATCATCAAAATTCAATTTATTTCGAATGCATTTCATTGACATTTAAAAATAAATCGGAATATGAATATCGATTGAAAGGGTTATCTGACCAGTGGATTGAAACGAATATAGATCATGTTCGGTTTTCCGAATTAGGGTCGGGGAATTATACTTTTGAAGTCCGTGCGGTTTCTGCCAACGGAACAAAAAGCGAAACTGCCGCGACCTTTTCTTTTCGCATCAAGCCGCATCCGCTTTTAAGCCCTTTGGCATATATAATATATTTTCTATTGGTGTTGCTTTCCGTAGTTTTATACGTCCGTAAACGTATCCGTAATATTGAAATAAAGGAGAAAGAAAAAACAGCCATCAATAAAAAATTCGCTGAATTGGAATTGCAAGCACTACAAGCCCAGATGAATCCCCATTTTGTATTTAATGCATTAAATTCTATTCAGAATTTTATCTCCCGAGAAAATACGATTCATGCCAATGATTACTTGTCTCGATTTGCGAAATTAATGCGTTTGTTTTTAGAATCATCCCGTAAGAAATTCATTTCTTTAGAAGAGGAAATAATGTTACTAGAGTATTATACCGATTTGGAAAAATTGAGATTCAGAGATAATTTCGAAGTTGATATATCAATAGGGGAAGACGTCGAAACAGATATAGAAATTCCTTCTATGCTGCTACAGCCCTTTGTTGAAAATGCCATCAATCATGGCTTGGCATACAAAAAAGAAAAGGGATATTTGCTTATTGAATTTTTACAACAAGATGAAGTGTTACAAATAAAAATAAAAGACGATGGGGTAGGGCGTAAAAAAGCCGCCTCCATCCAAGCATCAAAATACAAAGGATACGAATCAAGGGGAACGTCCATCGTTTCCGAACGACTGGAAACCCTCAAGACAATAGAAGACATGAATATTCATATTGAAATAACGGATCTTGAGAAGGGCGGGCTTGCAGCGGGAACCCAAGTAGATATATTTATTCCGATAAGGGATTGAACAAAACCAATGAACCATGAAAACAATCATCATCGACGACGAGCCCGGTAGCCGGGAATATTTAGAACAGGCACTAGGGGAATATTGTCCTCATGTAAGGATAATGGGCATGGCGTCCAATGCAGAAGAAGGTTTTGAATTGATTCACAAACATCGACCCGATCTGATATTTTTGGATGTGGAAATGCCCGACGAATCCGGGTTTGATTTATTGCGAAAATTCAAGGAGATTTATTTCGAAGTCATCTTCGTTACAGGTTTCGATGAATATGCGGTGAATGCCATCAAGTTCAATTGTCTGGACTATTTGCTCAAGCCCTTTTCTTATTCTGAAGTCGTAAATGCTGTGGACAAAGCCAGCCGCAAACTCTCCGAAAAATCATTTAGGGGAAAGATGTCCAATCTGATTGATAACCTGAGCCAACCTAAAACAAATCAGCAAAAAATCGCCTTACCGACACAAGAAGGATTGACCTTCGTGCCTATACAAAACATCATCGCATTACAAGCGGACGGAAGGTGCACTCTTATTCATATCATGGATGGTAAACCTATTTTATCTACAAAAAATTTGAAGGAGTTCGAGCCGATATTGGTGGCTTATGATTTTGTCAGGATACATCGAAAATCCATTATTAATCTCGATGCGATAGAACGTTACAGTCGAGGAGAAGGAGGGTATGTCGTCATGCAAAACGGCATCACCATCGAAGTGTCAAGAAGGAAAAAGGATGAG
>JAHDCE010000472.1 GCA_020630045.1 Saprospiraceae bacterium
TTCCTGGATTGCTGCTATATGCAGATATCGTTAGCGTATTGTTTTCGAAACATATTTTCTTAATATCACCTGCCGGATGGTGGATGCCCACAGTTCCGTTAGGCGTATTTCCAGTTTTGTCCCAGCCTGCGAAGTAAGTGTCGATCGTCGGATCATCCAAAGGGCTTTCGTCCAGTTCGAATAAGGCGAAATCCGAGGGGGCATAGTTAGAGCGAAGGAATGCCCCATTTGTCGTTTTTAATGTAGGTTGACTTCCAGGATTCGCACAAGTTGCACTTTCATAGTTCCAATAAAATGTCCAACCCGGAGCATTGATATTTCCTGATGTCGCATCCAAGGCTCCGATACAATGGTTTGCTGTTAAAAAATAGGGTTTACAATCCAAGTTTGTGTTATTTATCAACGTTCCGGAACACCATCCGGTGCCATTGATTAGAATTCTAGCAGAAGCGTCCCTTTCATTTTCCCAGCCGGCACCTGATGCACAATTGACGTTTTCATTACAGGCGCCGGAATCTCCGAATCCTCTTTCAAAAGCGGAGTTGGGAACCAATCGATAACCGTGCACTACCTTAGAGATGACAATACTCGCCTGATTTTTTCTAGAAATACCGGCAGGTTGGGAATATTCTAAAATAACCGCGTCATCATGTACCAAAGCGGTGGCGAATTCACGGGTAGGTTTGTTGTTTCTACTTGTAAATGCTCCTAGGACCTCTTTATTGTTTTTTGCGAAAATGAAATATTTTCCGCCTGACGGCAAATAAAAATTATCATATAAAAAATTGATGGATAATGCATTCGGGCATTGGATTTCTAACCTCCAAACCGTTGTTCCATCAGAAAGCGTGGTCATTTGTCCTTCATTTATCAAGTCGATGGATTGGTCGAATCCATAACCGAAGCGGATAGGCATTGGTAATTCATCATTGATGGCATCTTCGGCTTGAAGGCCGGCCAAATCAATAGAAGGCATGACTATTTTAGGAATGGAAGAACGTGACAGGCCAGATTCGAGGGTTTTTGGAATCCCTCCTTCGCTTAATTGGGCTTGAAGAAAATGTGGGGCAATAAATAAACCAAGGATGAATAATAGCGTAGATTTTGTGAATTTCATTAATGTTGGAATTATTGCACAGCTCAAAACATAATATCGCCTGTTGCCCTTGTAGGCAAATGGAAGACATGTTTGGGAAGTGCGGGTTCTGAATTTGCTTATATTGTAAATAACGATATGTGTGAAAAAAGTGACAGGTATTATTTAAAAAAAATGTCGGGAACTTGACTCAAGTTCCCGACAAGAATATTAGGTGATTAGTCGGTCTAAGAGTAATACTTGGCCGAAGTTTATTTTCTAACCAACTTAATAGTTTGCGTTTCATTGCCAAAGGAGATCTTGGCTAAGTAAACAGCAGGAGCCAAATGTGCCAAATCAAGGTCTAATGTCATTTGTCCTTCTCCAAGAAGAATATTATTATAAACTTGGCGACCCGCCATATCAACAATTTCAATACGAATTTCGTCCTTGATCATTTCGTCAAAAATCAATTGGAACAATCCTGTACTTGGATTCGGAGAAACAGTAAGACCGTTGTTCCTAGAAACATTGATGTTAATGGTTTCGCTATATTCGAAAGATTTGTCTAAATCGACGACTTTCAAACGGTAATAATTGTCACCGAAAACGAAGTTTTCGTGCATGAATTTATAATTCAAATCACTAGCAGAGTTTCCTGCCGCTTTGACTTCGCCAATGGGTTCGAAAGTTCTTCCGTCAGTAGAAAATTCTACTTGATAGTAATCGGAATTGACCTCAGTGATGGATGTCCATGACAAAGCGTTGCCTGTGTTATCTACGTGACGTCCTGAGAAATCAACCAATTCAACCGGGAATGGCTCCGAACCTGAGCCTGGGCTGAATCCTGAAAATCCCGTACTGAAAGTAGCAGAGTATGTATAATCAGAGCCGAATGTTCCTTCGGTAGCAGTAGCTAATTCCAGTGTAGAAGTAGACGAAATACTACTTGGAGATTTAAACATCATAATATCTCCGACGGTATAAGATTGGTCATTGGAAGCAACCCAGCCATTTCTTTCGGCGGCAGTATAATAAAGTGTGATGTTGTAGTTACCCGTCGGATTATTCGTTGTTGGAATGATCAAGAAGTTTTTATCAAATAAACGTACATCATTTCCTGCTCCGACAGGTGGTGTTACATCAGTGCTACCTGCACGATCCACTTGGACTGTCGTACATCCATAATCGTGTGCGGAAAGGTTTTCAATAGTACACATAATGTTACCGGATGCCGGGTCAAAGAAATGAACTGTTTGATTCGGCCCGAGGTACTTTTCATCACTATTAGAAGAGTTAACGGTAGTTTGGACAGGTGCTAGTCCATCCGCCATGATTGTGACATTGTCAACTGCTGCGCCATAAGCCCATCCTCCGGCGTCATTGTAACGGAATGCCACATTGACATTGGATTGTCCGTCATATGCAGATAAATCCACTTCGACACCATTAACCCAAGGTGTGGAAAATCGTCCGCTTCCGAGTGAAGTACTGTTATTGGTAATACTGGCAACCGGAGCACTCCAAGAACCGCCACCATTAGTAGATACGATTACTTCGAATGTTTCACCTAAGTTACCGAAGGCATGATCGAATACGACCCTAGAATTTGTAGATGAGCTTAGATCCAATGATGGAGAAATAAGCTTGGCGTCAGATAAGTTACAATTACAGACATCATCATTGATATAGGCGAAACTTGTAGCATTCGTGTTTTCTATTGTCCAGTAGCCACTTGATGCCGAGGCAGCAGTACCCGTAGCGAAGGCTGTAGTAGCAGTAGAAGTAGTCGTGAAGCTACCCAAGCCACTTTCGAAGTTTTCGGTCAATAGTGTTACAGGGAATGTACTTGGCAGTGATTCATTGTCTTCAATAGTAATGGTCTGTGTTTGGTTGAATGCTCCTTTTGTCGCATTACCTGAAGTAGAGAGTGTATAGTCAAGTACAATAGTTTCAGTAGACTCAACTGCATTGTCATCATATACACGGATAGTAGTGGATCTCACACCGATGTCACCGGCCGGGAACGTAATGGATGATGCTCCTAGCGTATAGTCTTGGGTAGTTCCTTGTGTCGCAGATCCTCCTGATAAAGTGATGTTAGCCGTTGCAGTGGCGGTAGTTTGACCTACAAGGTGGATTCTTACATCATAATCAGTATAACCAACACAATCTGTTCCGGCAGTTGTAGCTTCCTCGGATACCGTTCTTGTTCCATAGGTAAAATAGGTCTTGGCCGAACCCGAACAAGCGGTTGATGAAACTAATTCCATCCTTCTTGGACTGTTAGCCATTACGACATCTATCCTAGCTTTTTGTCCCGCTGTGAAGATATTCATACATGCATCATTGGTATAATCCATATAGTTTTCAATCATATCTGTCGAACCACATGAGGTATGAGTGACACAATCGTAATTAGCAGCATCAGAGCCAGGGGTGTCTGCTACGAAATCATCAGCACCACATCCGCCATCTCCCCAGATGTGACGTAGTCCAACCCAGTGACCTACTTCGTGGGTCATGGTTCGTCCTAGGTTGTAGGTAGGGTTCAAATAGAAAGTACCATCGTCCCAATCGGCTGAACCGAATGCGTTTGCGGTCATAACGACACCATCCGTATTGGCGGGTTCGGTACCGGTAGGCATTCCGGCTAGACCGGAACCTTCAGGAAACTGGGCGTACCCTAGGATACCTCCGGAAAGTTCGGCTACCCATACGTTACAGTATTTGGTTGGATCCCAAATAGTAGCAGGTTTGGCAGAAGCATCAAAGGCACCCGTGTCCCAAGCGGCTACCCCAAGATTGACTCGGT
>JAHDCE010000473.1 GCA_020630045.1 Saprospiraceae bacterium
ATTTTCACCAAAATAACCGCCATCCCATATCAGGAACGCCGGTTCGAACCCAAAGCAATTTATGACGAATGTATGTGCATCGGAATTGAGGTTGAAAGCGAATTTCCATCCGGATTCCCCTCTTGGGCTATCGGGAATCCAAATGTATTCAATCCATAATACTTTTCGGATTTCATCCGGCAAATAGTCCCAACCGGAAATCTTTGACAATTCGTAACTTAAAAAATCAGAGATTCTAATTATGAATTCATCCCAATCCCTTTCTAATTCCATCCAAAATTCTTGCTGGATTTTAAGTGGGGTATCATGGGATTTTGCGATGTGTATTTCCACCGGAATCACTTGCCGGTCTATGGTTTTGAAGCCATGGAAATATTCCGCATAAACGGTAAGCTCGCCAAACAAGGGGTGTTTGATGGTCGGCTTTATTAAGCCTAGGGCGATGGATATGTTTTTTAGGAGTGACATAACTATTCATTTTAGATTTTGGATAAGATCAAAATGAACAATTTATTGCATGGTTTCCAAGTCCTTCGATAGTTACTAGAAACTACTCGACGGATTGAAGATTAAATTATTCAAGTCCTGAAAATTGGAGATAGGACAGCAATCAGCAATCCAATTTTAATGGATAATATAGTACGCTCCTAGACGGAAACCAATCGTGTGGTTCTTGTGATTGATGGCGTAGTCGGATTTAGTGTAAGAAGATGTCGAGAATCTTGCAAAACTGCCTAAGCTTACTCTAAATTGGGAGTTGATATCATAGTTGATGGACATCCCTCCATAAATATTGATTCCGATATTGTTTTTGTAGATGGACTCAGATTCTAATGCGAGATACTCATCGCCGTTTTGAGCCAATATCCTTCCTTTAGACTTCATCAATGCGTTGACGTAAACACCTGTCTCTAGGTTCAAAGACCAAGGTTCGCTCATGAATGAATAACCACCGATGACTTGAGCATCCAACATTTGGAATCGATTGTATGCAGTAAGTCTTTCCTTGCTGATATATTGCTGGAATACCGGGCCGTATTGAGGAATGCTTTCCCCATCGGGGCCTTCTTCAAAAGAAATGATTCCGTTGACGGTTTGCTCCACCAAACTTTCCTTTGTGTGGGTGAATTTTTCTGAAAGGAGAGTGTATGTAAATCCTCCTCTTACATAAAAGTTCGTCTTTTTGAAACGCAACATTACATCAGACCCCAACTCCCATGCTTCTAGTGGATTTTCAGTCAAAATCCGATTATTGATATAAGCTTTGGTACTTTCATTTTCATCATTCGCTTTCATCTTTTTGGAAACGAACGCATAACCGGTATGAAGACCGACAGCCAATTCAACATGACGCGACAATCCGAGTTGTCTCTTCTTTTTGTTTCGTTTATTCCTTTGCGTTGATGACGGATTGTCAAACGACCTTAAATGAATGGATGGAGCAAAAGATGAATTCATAAAACTCCATCGTTCTTGGTGGACACTGGGAGTCTCACCATCTCTACCAACAAGAGAAAGAGAGAAATCGCTTTGCGTATTTTTCTGCGATACCTCTATTTGAGTACTAGGAGAATGAGCAGATGCTTCCACCTCGGAATTCGACGGAAGTCCATATGGTCGGGATTTCATTTCCTCGGAGGAACCGGAATTCGTCTTGGATACGATTTGGGTACTAGAGGCTCTACTAGGAGAAACGACCGCTTCGGCAACAGGGTTATTATATGAATTTGCTTCCTTTAAAAAATCGGGGGAGTGCGTTTGGCTTACAGGTTGAGTCGGTATGGAAGTCCGTTCATCCATCAAGCCGATTGTTCGGTTTTTGTTTGATTGAATTGCCCCTGTCTCCGATAAAGTAGTTACAGGATTTGAAAATTGGGTGATTCGCTCAGGCGTTTTGATGTTGGAAGCTGCAGTCGTATATGTATTCGTATTTTCTTGTATAAAAGTATTCGTGTTTTCAGATTCGGCTATTTCATTATTTAGCGAAGTGTTTGCGGTTGATTGAGTCTTGGAATTGATCTCTGTTTGAGTTGGCTCATTAGATGAAACCAATGCGTTGTCATTTTCCGAAAGGAAAAGAAAGAACAATCCTAATGTACAAACGAGGGCAACGGCGAACAAGGAGCCCCAAATCGGTTTCCTTCCTTTTTGGGTAGGAATTTCGTCCTTGATGTTTTCCCAGATGGCATTGGCATCCACCGGACCGGTTTCATCGTAAAGATTGTCTTTTATATATTCTTCAAAGTCCTTCATGGCTATTAAGCGCTGGCTTTCTGTATTTGCAAAATTAGTTTTCTCAGTTGTTGTCTGGCACGGGTTAATTGAGACCGGGAAGTGCTTTCCGAAATTCCGAGCATCTCTCCGATTTCCGCATGGCTATAACCTTCTATTACATACAAGCAGAATACTTGCCGGAATCCACCGGGAAGGGAATCAATGACCTCCATGAGCTCTTTTTTTCCCATCTGGCTGTAAATTTCCGGAGGAACTCCCGGTTGGCTGATATCTTCGATGCAGTTAATCTCGTTGCGATAACTTTTCTTTTCTATCGTTTTTAAGGCGGTGGTAATTACGATTCGCCTCATCCAAGCCTCAAATGAACCGGTAGGTTGGTATTTTCCGATGTATCTAAAAATCCGAATGTACGCGTCCTGAAGGACGTCCTGAGCCATGTCGGCATCACGGACATATCGTCGTGCCACACTGATCAACATAGGTGAATACCTGTGTACCAATGCTTTTTGGCATCGAGCGATTCCTTCTTTACAACCTTGTATGATGTCTTCCTCTTTCAATGCATCAATTGTCTTGACCACGGATTTCCCTTCTATAAAGGTAACAAAAGGACGGCGAACTTGCCGCCGTCCTTGTTTAAAACGGTCTATATATACATCAATTGTCTCGGATGACACTGAATTCACATTTTATTTCATTGTTGGATAAATCGATTCCGGGACGTCTTTCATTTGTTCTGATATCTGGTAAATCTGACGAGGTTTGAAATTGCTGCGCCCATTTTGAAAAAAATAATAATTCATCATATTTAAGTAGACAATGGTAACAAATGTCCAGTTATATTTGATGAAAAAAGTAATCACAAAAAAATCGTTTCCTACAAAAGATAAAACAGTATGCAAGAATGGTTTGCCAATTGGTTTGATTCCCCCTATTACCACATCCTTTATGACCACAGGGACGAATCGGAAGCCCAACGTTTTATCGATCATTTGATTCATGAGTTGGCCGCTCCACAAAACGCGCGGATGCTCGACCTTGCTTGTGGAAAGGGACGGCATTCGATATATCTTGCCAATAAAGGCTTTGATGTTGTCGGGGTTGATTTATCTGAACAGAGTATCAAACATGCTAGACAATACGAGCATGAAAAACTATCTTTCTTTACACATGATATGAGAAAGTTATTCCGATCCCATTACTTCGATTACATTTTCAACTTCTTTACTAGTTTCGGGTATTTCTCCAAATCCACGGATCACAACAACACGCTTTCCGCCATTGCGAAAGGATTAAAAAAAGATGGGATATTCGTCATGGATTTCATTAATGCCATCAGAGCGGAAAACAACTTAAAAGCGGAAGAAACCCAAGTTAAGTCCGGTATTCAATTCCATATTCGAAGAAAGGTTGAACAAGGGACAATTATCAAGCAAATACAATTTGAAGACCAAGGCCATCATTATCAATATGAGGAACGGGTCCGTGGGTTTCGAAGACACGAACTACAACAAATGTTATCCGCTCATGGATTGTCCCTCATCTCGTGTTTTGGCGATTATGATTTAAACGCATTCGATGAAGATAATTCTCCGCGTCTTGTCCTAGTGGCGAAAAGAATATGATAGAATGGATTTTAAATATCGATATG
>JAHDCE010000004.1 GCA_020630045.1 Saprospiraceae bacterium
GTTTGTTATCATCGTTTGGGCCTTTTGGGCCAAGCCGTTCAGCATTTTAATGAAGCTGGTAAATTTGATGGTGAATCCGCCCTTTATGCTCGTATCCAAAATGGATTGGGACAAATAAGGCTTGAGCAAAATGAAACGCTTAATGCAATATCACATTTTCAAAATGCCCTTTCATATAGTGAAGAAAATCCTTTTCAAGAAGAACGGGCGAAAATTTTCTTTAATCTTGGAAATGCCTATTTAAAAGAAAAGGATAATTCCTCAGCCATTGAATTTTTCTCAAAGGCGGCTAATTTTTTCCAAGAAATCGAAATGGATTTAGAAATCGAAATCCATTTGAAATTAGGTAAGTGCTATCAAGGAATTAATGATTACCCCCATGCCATACGAAACTATCGAATGGCCATGTTGAAAGCGGAACAAGAGGGATTGGGACAAAAGGAAGCCTGTGCCTTGGTCGGACTCGCCGAAACCTATAAAAAACTAGGACACGAATCCCTTGCCGAAAAGTTTTATTTAGATGCCAAACATTACGCGGAAGCCATAGGAGAAATGGAGCTTGTAATGAAAGTTTTGTTTGCCCTACACGAAATCAAACAACAGGCAGGTAAAACAGAAGAAGCCCTTTGTTTATTGAATGAATATTGTGAATTGAAAGAATGTTTGTTCAAAGAAAAAATGAGAAAAAACATTTCCGGGTTCGAGCAGCAAAAAGAAAGGGAATTAGAACTCCTAAAACAAAAGAATCGTGAAATCACACAAAAGAATAAAGAACTCGAATATTCTAAACAACAATTAAAAAGAAAAAATAAGGAACTGGAACAGTACGCTTATATCGTAGCTCACGACTTGAAAGAACCCTTGAGAAGCATCGGTAGTTTCGCAGATTTGATTTACAAAAGATATGGAGAAAAAGTAGGAGGGGAGTGTATTGAATTTATCCAATTTATCCGTTCCAATGCCAAACATATGGACGAGCAATTGAGTGATTTAATTGTCTACTCTCAATTGGAAAAACCGAATAAAAATTCAAGTAATATTGAATTGGACAATTTGGCTCAAACAGTTATAAGCGAATTCAATCAAGAAATAGAAGCGGCCGAAGCGACGGTTTTCTTTGAAAATTTGCCCGACATCCAAGTAGATGAATATTTATTTAAATTATTGTATCAACATCTATTGAGCAATGCCATTAAATTCAGGCACCCTGATAAAAATTGTGTCATCAAATTCGATTGTAGAAAACAAGGAGGCGATTATTTATTCACAATTGAAGATAATGGTATTGGAATAAGAACGGACTTCCAAAGCCGTATATTCAACCTGTTTACCCGATTGGATAAAAAGAATACATCGGGCACTGGAATTGGATTGCCCATTTGCCAAAAAATAGTAAAAAAACTAGGAGGTGATATTTGGATTGAATCCGAGTTGGATCACGGAACCACGTTCTTTTTCTCCATTCCCGTAGAAAATGTTTCCTGTGAAAACGACTTATAATTTCCCCCAATCAATTTCTTCCAATCCTTGATTGCACAGCAACTCATTCGCTTTTGCGAAATGGCCATTATTGAACCAAGCATCCCTAGTGAATGGGGAAGGGTGGGCCGATTCCAAAACATGGTGTTTATTCGTATCTATCAATGATTTTTTCTTTTTGGCGAATCCACCCCATAATAGAAATACCAAGCCCTCTCTTTCCTCCGATAAAGTTTTAATGACCGCGTCCGTAAAGTTTTGCCAACCGATTTTCTGATGTGAGCCGGGCTTCTTATGTTCCACCGTAAGCATTGCATTCAATAATAATACGCCTTGCTTCGCCCAAGCGGTCAAATCCCCGTGAGCGGGAATCTCAAAGCTCTCATAATCGTTTTTTATCTCCTTGTAAATCCGTCTTAATGAGGGAGGCACACGAACGCCTTTCGGTACCGAGAAAGAAAGTCCCATCGCTTCTCCGGGATTGTGATAAGGGTCTTGCCCTAAAATGACAACTCGGACATTGTCGAATGGTGTTAAATCAAAAGCATTGAATATGAGTGAACCGGGCGGATACAATGTTTTACCGGCCTGCTTTTCAGCTACGATGAATTCTTTGATTTGAGCAAAATAGTCTTTACCGAACTCATCCGAAAGTCTTTCTTTCCAACTTTCTTCAATTTTTACATCAGTAGGATTTACAGGCATTTTATTGGCATTTTTTACTAAAAAAGATATACGCAAAGCTAAGGCTAAAATTCAATAATTGTATTGGATGTTATCACGAAAAATCAATTATTTCAAGGTAAATGAAACCACTTCTATTTGTTGAACCAAAGTATTTACAAAGTCAGCGATATTTTCATGTATGGTATGGGGCGAAGCCAATTTAGGATACCCTTTAAAGCGGGGTAAAGACTGATTTTGCTGATGGAAAGCATGGGCTTCTTCGTCATCTTCTAGTCCGAAATGGACGCCTTCCGGTTTTTGATGTAAGCTGATAGAAGTTATTTTTTCATCAAATAGACCTAGCAGGAGATTAGGCGACAATTTGATTCGGTTCGGAATCAAACTTTCATTCCCGTTACCATATATTATCATGTCGGGCCAACCGGATACGGCTACCGAATGCAATAAGAAGCCTGACCTATTTTTTTGTGGCATCACCAGGAAATTCTCGAAACCGTTTGTACTGTTCGATTTGGAAGATTGATATTTGTAAATATCCAAATCATATTTTTTATCAAAATTTGAAATGCGACCCATACTGAATGCACCATCAATAAAATATTTCAACCAGTTTAAATCAATATTAAAAAATCGGAGGGACTCGAAAGGAATGAATGATTTTTCAGGAACCAAATAATTAAACGGAATTCCCTTGAAGTTTTTAATATCCTCAAACCACTTGACAATTATGTTTTCTGGTTTTGGATAATTCGATTGGTCTATTGTCCGTTTTTCTTGTTTCAATAATTGATGGCAAGTTCTTTTCCATTTGTACAAGGCAGTGGAAACATTCTTATTTTGCAACATCAATAAGCGACCCAGTTCCCAAGCCGCGGAATAAGAGACATTGAGTTTCTTGGCTTCCTCCAAGTATTGGAAAGCGGACTCCGAATGCCGCAATGCGACATTCGTATTGTCCAAAGGAGCCGGGTCGACAGGGAGCAAAGGGCTTCTGTAATAGCAATCTATTTCCTTACCGGTTCTCAAAATGTAATCCATCTTGAGAAACCCTAGTATAGAATATTCTTTGTCCGTTCTATTTCTATAGAATGAATCCGGAACCCTCAATGTACCCGGCCTAAAATTCAAATGTTTCAATATATCCGGTAGATGACCGACCCTGAATGTTTTTAATAAAAAATCGAGTTGTTGTTTATATATTTTCTCATCATTGGTTGATGGACTTATTGGCAAATCGGCATATTCAACCGGCAATTGATCGATAATCTCTTGTTTGTCAAAATACTCTTTTCCGGTCAAATTTGAAATGACGTTCCTTAAATTATTTTCTACCAAATTTCCGGTCGGCGCCGTATTTATCGTTTGCCCCGTTTGGCTTTTGTAATTTTCGACCAATTCTTCTGAAATAATAAAATGGTCATTGCAAAAAAATGACCAGCTTTTCAGCGAAACCAATGCATCGGTATAATTGCTATCTAATACAGGCTTAAATTGGTTTTGGTCATCAAAACGGTCATGGAGTGAAACCAGATGAATAAAGTTTTTTTGACCGATGACCGGAAGGCCATGACATACCACAACCGCTTTTTCTTCTATTGTTCGTCCGTCTCCTGTCCCATTGTCCTCAATTTTACGGACATGCGCCAAGTATTGAAGGCTTTCAAATGATGGTAATTTGTCAAGCAAAATATTGGATTTGGCGGCGATAATGGAAACCAAATCCTCTTTGGGCGAGCCTGTTGATAATGAGGCTTCTTCAAATGTAATATTGGAATTGTTTCCTTGGACGGCTGCTTCCCAATCGGATTTTTTGATGTGGACAGGATGTATTTTATTGTTTGAATGAGGGTCACCGATTTCGCTTTCTGAGCATATGATTAATGCTAGCCAAGGTTGATTTTCTTCACCTTCCTTAGCGAAACGCTCCCAAGGGAAAGTACTTCGTTTCAAGATGATTTGTGGGAACACCAAGGAAAAATCCCCCATACTTCCCTCAGGCGGAAAAACTGAATCCACCTGTTGTTGACCGATATTATATTCTTCCCCTTCCACTTTGAAAACGAACGGCCTCGAAAGCTTGGCGTTCAAGTTATGGCCCATTACCGATAAGCTTTGATTGATGCTCACCTCATATTCCCCATTTTTCAGTGCCGGGATATGGTTGCTGTATATTTTAGTTTCCATTGTTTTATACTTTATTGAGGATATTCATTCCTGTTATTCCCAAATCATCACACAATCGCTTAAACCTTTTGTTTGACGAATCATTTTTAAAATCTTCTATATCACTTTCATCGGTCGTATAATCATAATTGTAATCTGCTTTGAATGTGGAAGATGAACGGGGGATATGGTTTTTATCGAGTAATTCATTTCTTGATTTGAAATGGGTTCCTCCGCTTGGAAACTCTAGTGGCTCCTTTGTCGATACTTTGACTCCTGTTACCAATTCAATGGTTTTGTCTTTATCATTCAATCCCGGCGAGAACTTTTTTCCCCAAATAGCGGAGGGTACCTTCTTTTTTACCGGTTCGAATATCAGGTGTTCTTTTTCCTCTTCAGGTAATGGATTGCCATTTTGTAATATTTCAATTTGTAAATGGCTGTTCACGTTTTTTGTCATCGCCATTGGTGCCAGTCCGAAAGATTTCTCTTCGGGGTTGATGATAGGAGTAGGTGATTCAATGGTTCTGATCGGAATGCCTGAATCGATCATGAATTCCAGTTCTTTGGGATTGACGATAGGTATTTTTTTATTTCCAGTTGAGTCCTTGGTTTCATTGTGTTGCCCTTGCAAGATAGATGCGGAAAGAATCCGGTTTTCTTCGGGTAGACATTTTTCAATAAAAGCATTCCAGCCAATCGGTTTCGCATCCTGCTTGCCTTGTGGGCCGAAACTCACTGTAATGTCCACTACCCAAATATGTATTTTCGCCCTTCCGGCGAATTTTGGGCCCCAGACATGAACATCCGCCCCCAACTCCACTGTAATGTGATGTGTCCCGAAAAAATGATAGGTATAAGAAGCGCCGATATCCAAATAAAGATGGGCGTCGTAATGGTAGGGTTGCCATGAAATCAGAAAATCCGCCCCGGCTTTGAACCACGCCTTTAGCGCCCCTTTGTGGTAATTGGCTTCTAGGTGACCTCCGGCCATGAACGCATGCGGACACAATGCAAAATACATGCTTCCTTTGACACTCATATGCGGGTCTATCTGCCAGTTTAGCCCTAGCCTCGGTACTTGTGGATAGTGTTCGGGAACATGGAATGCCGGATGATATCCTCCCATGGTCACTACGAAATCTCCTTCATGTTCACCCTTGAACCAACTATAAAATGCCGCTCCGCCGGTCAACTGGCAGGCTTTATCAAAAATATAAGAGTCTTCTGTCAATCTGGCTTCCACGGATAATACTCCTTCTTCGGGCAGGAATTTCGCCATCAGTTGGATTTTTATTTCAGCGAGCGGCGGAACTCCCGGTGGAACTACGGAGGGCACGACGATATCGGATTGTCCCAATACGTCAATTTCAAAATGATGACCCATGGAAACGGCTAGTAATACGAAAGAATCAATCAATTTAAAGGACGAAAACTTGATGCCGAGGGCAAAAAACATTTGACCCGGAGATGGGGGGATATAATGACTGAGGGCATCCAGCTGTTCCGTCAACATTGCAGCACGGTCGGTTCCTTGCTTTGACGGATCTTCACCTGACATGACTTGCCGAACCAAGGGGAATGTAGCGACTTGGTCGATGGTAGGCATGAGTAGGGATCGGTTATATCCGAAACCGGCTGCCAATCCTTCGACAAAGAAAAAGCTGGGACCACCTAATGCTTGGTCCAAATAGGCGTAGATGAACAAGGAAGGATGTCCATGATAATTGGCATATGAGCCCAATGCCGATAGGGTCAGGGCTTCGGTACTGATGATCGCCATCCCGTCAAACTCATCTATCGTTTCGCCTTGAACCACGATTTGTCTTCTCAGGAACGATGCCCCGATTTCCAAGGGGCCTTTTCTGAAATCCAGCCCCAAGCCTTTCAGGGCGAACTTGGGCTTGAAATTGTCAATGGGAGATGAGACGGACAAACCATTTAATAAAAAGGATAATCCGCCCATACTTAAAATGGCATCCGGAAATACGGTCAATTCATTGTTTTTGAAGGTAAGGCCAATGCGATTGAAAACGACCGGCCCGAATTTCTTACCGATTTTGAACCATGTAATGCCCTCGTTAACCGGAATAGCAGGGGATTTATCCTTATCGTAATCTTTTGTGGATTCATGATTGGAACTGCCGGGAGTCGCATCCCGTGTTATAGGGTTTTGAGCCCGGTGCCCGTTTTTAATTTCCAAAGGAAGATTTAAACGGTATTGGTTTTCACCAATATTGATTTCCGCAATCAAATCGAATCCTTTTTTGTCTTTGGCTGCTTCTGGGGTGGGAAGGGATTTGATTCCATCGCCCAATAATTGATTGATATCATCCACCGCACTTCCATATTTGGCACTGGCATACAAAACCCTTAATGCCAAATCTATCTTAGCATTTTGCGGCAATATTTTACCTACTAGAGGAAGGTTGGATAAATTCATTCCCGCACCGACATCTGCTACCAGAAGATTGAACTTCGGAGTGTTTTCATTTATGAAAAATGCATCTTTTAAATGGATGTCCAAAGCCGGAGCACCACTGACTCCCAGCCCTGCCAACACCTTGCTGATATCTACTTTAGCTCCATCGTTATTTTGATGGTAGGAAGCGAGAAATATTTTAGTGGAACCGGATTTTTGTTCTTTGATATCAAATACATATTCATCATTGATGGTCATTTGGCCGGAAAAGAAAATGTTTTCCTTTCCTTTCGGATATGTGATATCTAATTTCAATTCGAATTGAATAAGTGTCCCATTCACTGTATCGGTGGCGGATAGTGTGAAATGCTTCTCTATCTCCTTGGTATTGTTTCTAGGGATTTTTCCGTCTGCGGAAGGAGTGGGGGTCTTGAATGCAAGTCGAGCGTTTTCTATGGTAATATTTGCAATAAAATCCGGTAGGTCCAATTGGCTTTTCTTAAAGCCGAATGCTGTCTTTAATTTATTGTAAAAGGAAGCGACGTTCAGCCCCCTTGAATTTCCTTTGTCATATTCTCCTGAAAACGACCATCCGTTTCCTAGTTCACCCATCACTGAAAATGTCATGATGTCCCTTCCTGATCCGAAAGCGAATTGACCATATATCAGTCCTTCATATTGGCCTTGTCCTCGAATTTCCATTCGAATGGAATTCATTGTAAAACCTTTTACGATTTTCCAATTTTGGTCTCTGCTTATTTCAATATCAAATAAAATTTCCTTGGTGGAATAATTGAAAGAGCCGTCCAATTTCGACACTTCCAATCCATTGTGCATGCCTTTATGATGCCCGAAAAAAGCGGATATGATATCATGTAACTCAATAACTGACCCGGTAGGAAGGCTGAAGTTAAATCGTCCTTCCGGATAGAAAGCGCCACATTCCAAAAAAATATTGTTTTTTCCCAATATTGAAATGGCCTCAATAGAAGCAATGACTAGTTTGGACGATAACGGCTTTAGAACGGTAGTTCTGATTTCTAGATTTTTCAAGGATAATTTCTCCGGTATGATATCCCAATATCCGAGTTGAGTCCGGAAATCCAATACCTCTAATGATTTTGTCGTTTTTGATATTTTTAAATTCAAATTAATATCAATATCCGTATCATGATTTTCCAAGCCGGGGACGGAAGTACTATCAAAAAAAGGTATGTTATGAATTTGGGCGGTAGAGGTTAACTCAATTAAATCATTATCGGCATCGGGCCATCTCCCTAGTACTTCCACACTAAATTCGTTCTCGGCATTCGCTCCTTTTATCTCTAATCTTCCATTGATTCCAAAGTGTGCTCCCTCTCCTGCATTATCGATGGTTTCAATCAAAATAAAACTGAGTTCGGCATTTTTCAGAGGTCCGGAAGTGAAAGTTTTCTTACCTAATTTTACTTGGAAATTCAAATAATTGACGCCCTCGATTCGATGGATGCTTCCCGCAATATCAAATTGGGTTAAATCTGTAAAATCAAGGATGCCGGAACCTGATAAATTTTGAAAAGGCCATGCATTTACGGAACCTGTAAAAAATAGTCCACCCTTCCAAGTCGAGCTAGGAAAATCAGAAGAGGTGAAAATATGTTCTGTATGTCTAATAGAATTGACAGATGGATTTTCCCGATTGGATATCGCATTTATTTTTGATTTTAAATTCTCGTTTTTTATTGAATTTAAAAGTTTATTTTGGGTATCGATATCCTCTGTGGAAAAGAAAAAATAAATCCAACTCATATTTTCAACTTGAGTTGAATGTAGGTTTACAGATGGGCTTCCATTAGCATTGGAAGAAGGAATGATGTTCGGGAAATAATCTGATATTTTATGATGGTTATTCGGGGTTATGGATAAACAAAATACATAATCACCGACATCGTTTTTTAGGATGGTGGCTACAACATCAGAAGGAACATGTAAGATATTATAGTTTGAAGAATGGAATGAATATTCGATATCACTATCCGAATAGAAAGTTTCATTTAATATCTCCTGTTGCATCGGCCCGATATAACCGGTCAAATGCTTTTTGATTTCCTCACCGCTATTTTCTACGATTTGATGTAATTGCAATGTATCCATGTTCAAGAATTAAGGAGTTATATAAGTGAAAAAATATCCTGGATTAATGGAAGTCCATGATTTGTGAAACTAGTTGTAATCGTATTTTGATTCATATTGATTCTGGTGATAATTTCTGCCCGGATGGAATTCGTGATTTTAGGGAAATTGTCAGCAGGAATAATATTAATATTATTTCCTGCCTCATCCGTTATTTTGTTATTGGCTCCGATTGCCAAGCCAAGATTGTTGTAATAAAACGGAATGTCCAATCGGTTTAAGGCGGTAAATGTTGCCGGACTGGACAGGAACTTGGAAATGGCGTTGTTTTGTGCGGGTGAAAAAGAGTTAGCGTCCTGAACCAACATCGATTGAGGATTGGCAGCGTCGGCTTGGAAAGAATGATTGGTATTTGATTTAAAAACAAAAGTTCGTTGGGTGAACCATTCAGTCGTAATGGGAACGATTCGGGTGGTTATATTATTTATCCGATTGAGTAAAGTTGCAGGGGCCGCATTCAAATTATTAAAGGCTTGTATGATTTTATTAAAAGTGGTGGTAGCTGTGCCTTTGACTAGGTTTACATTTATGTTTCTGGGAAATTGGGCTCTATTTGAATTGATGAATGCTTCGAGTTTTGATTTGACTGTTTTAGGTTGCCTATTCGTTAGACCTAGTCCCCACAGTTTAGTGCTAACCCAATCCCTATTATTTGATAAATCACTCACTCCTGATGCGGCTTCCATGTCGATGAGTTGAATTTTGTTTTTTCGGACAATTATATTTTCATAATGAATATCTTCTAAGCCTATCATGAAAGATAAGGCCATGTTCGCCGCGATACTATTACACATTTGGTGCACCTCATTAGTATTGGTGGGTAATTCTTCATGGATAAACTCCAAATACCCATAATCTCCGTTCTGATCGCTTCGCGTAATTATTTTATAGGTGGGTATAAGTAGTCCGGTCGGGTCTACAAAATTGGCAAAACTCTGTTGATGTCCTTGTGCAGGAGCACCAAAAAGGAGTTGGTCCAATTCTAAGTTTCCGGGCTTATAAACCACCTTGCTACCCTGACTAAAATGAAAGAAAACGACTTGTTGAAATTGTTTGTGAAAATCACTACCTGACAGTTCAATAGCAACCAATGTTTCTTGAGCGCCGATTAATCGGTTTTGCCGCAATAGAGCCATGTCTGCGTTCAATCTAGTGATGACATTGGGTAGTACATTAGGTATGATTTGATTAATGTAAGTGTTGATTATTTCAGAGCTCCAAATTGAATTAAGGGCATGATCCAGTATGCTGCAATGTGAAAGGATGTTTTTGATGGTTTTTATTGGATTTAAAATATAGATGGGGGCGTTGTTCGTTCCAAAATTCGTTGAGAGCGCATTATTTAAGTTAATGCTGATTCTAGGAAAATCATTTCTCATATTATTTAAATCAGCGCTCGGAACAATACCGATTTGACGGTTTTTCTGCCTGGCCCAATTGTATTTTTTTCCGAATATCGGAAAGGATTTAATGATGAAATCAGGGTCAGTGGTTAATTGGGTATTTAACCGGATGTTTTGATTCTTGACATTGAGATTGCTCGGAAGAAAAGAATTAGTTGTAGGCAACTCCAATAATTGGGTGGATTTTTTAACTTTTGTTACTTCAGGATTTCCTCCTTTTTTATCATAAATACCAACTGAATGGAGAACCATATTGTTAGGAGCGCTATTGTGACCGTTTGGTAAGGTGATTTTTTTCACGATCCCTTCTTGGAATAAATAATCCTCAATCAGTTGGAAATAATATTTTTCTTTTTCAGCCTTTTGACCTGCTGTGGATTGTGCCGGGAATAGGAAGGAAAGTTGGAGGTCGTCACCGATTAAATTGCAATGGCCTCTAAAAGGATAATTCGATTTATTCCACTCCGTTTGTCCTTGTAGTGTATTGATGAGATTCACCCAAGGTTGAGTAATGATTCCGGAGATAAAAAGCGGCCCGAAAGTATGATTAGCAAAAGCATATTTTTCAATAAAAATAAATTCATTAAATCGGTTATTGATGGCGGATTCGTTTTTCAATTGTCGCATCAATACAGGGAATAATTTCCGATACTCTTTGAATGTCGGTTGGCGAGCGTTGCTTCCTGGCAAAAGAAAATTAAAACTATCATCGATTCTCATAAAAAAGTTTTTTGGTTTGCACTGAACTAGACTGCTTTT
Organism: Saprospiraceae bacterium; assembly: GCA_020630045.1. Classification (GTDB taxonomy): domain Bacteria; phylum Bacteroidota; class Bacteroidia; order Chitinophagales; family Saprospiraceae; genus JAHDCE01. The sequence goes on from JAHDCE010000004.1 coordinate 11,086, forward strand.
GGAGATTATGTTTTTGTCGTTCCCATTTTTATTATTTCTTTTAAAGCCTCTATGTCTTGTCTCAATATTGACAAATCGTCTTGAAGGTCACTGTTCTCTTTCCTAAGTCTTTCTATTTGTTTTTGTTGTTCTTTTATCGCTTCGGTCAATAAAGGAGTAAGCCTTCCATATGTCATACTCTTGAATCCTGTTTCCGAGTGGGTGTGTACCAAATTCGGATTCGTTTTTTCCACTTCCTGAGCAATAAATCCGATGTCATTTTCACCGGAATTTTTCCAAGTATAATTTACGCCATTTAGCGACTTTACGGTCTCCAGGGCATCTTGTATAGGAGTGATGTTTTCCTTGAGTCTGACATCCGAATATTCGTCCCATTTGTTGGCGAGTGCGTATGAGTTATCGCCTTCTATTCCCACGGACAGTCGATGGCCGCCACCCACATTTCTTCCTCCTTCTCCTATGTAAACATTATCTCCGTTCATGCGGAAACTGGGAAGGTTATTCCCGTTTCCTACATATCGTATACAAAATCCATTATGATTGAATATGTCATATTGGAAGGGAGTGTTTTCATGAATCGAATCAAAGAGAATCCTTCCGTTATTTCCCGCGATTTTCATTTGCCCATCCAGATGTAGTTTGGATTCCGGAGATTCCGTGCCGATGCCGATTCGATTTTCTTCATTGATGGTTTTGAAAACCAAGGGTTGTTTCAATATCGGAATAGAATAGGTGTGATCCCAATATCCGGGGATGTTTTCAAACCGGAGATATAAATGTGTGGTGCCTATCGGGTAATTGGTGATGATGTTTGATATTTCAATATCAAAACAAGAATCGTTGGGCAATTTATAATAATCCGGGTCGGTTGGCGGTATCGTTTTTTTAGTGAGTTCAGCTAGGGATTGCCCGCTCTTTATATGTTCAAGCGGAGACATGAGTTGGAATAGGGGATTGTCCGGATTTTTAAATAGCGGTTTTTCGTAATCGGTGGCTTCCCGCAAAAAGGCATTTACCCAATTGCGATTTTCTCCGTTTTTTTGAACAGAGGATTCAATGAACCAATTTATGGATTGGTATTCCTTTCCTGCGAATATGTCATGTTCATGATACTTGGAAGAATTTTTAATTTCCGCTATATCATGATTGATTTTTTGAATGCTTTCATTTGTCCTTTCCAAATATTTTCTAGCCTCGGTTCCTAAGGAAATCAACTCGGGACTATCCTCTTTTAAATTTATCCAATCCATTGGTTCTGAGGCAGAAGGCAGGTGGTATGGAGCTGCCCTAAAAGTATTAATAATTGTTTTTAGGGCTTCGACCTTGAAATCGGGTTGGGCGTCATCCAGCATTTCAAACTTGATGGTTACGAGAATAACCCGATTAAATAATGCTTGAATTGTATTCAACTTATGGATTTGCAATTCTTTTCGCTTTACCAAAAAATGGCGGTTCCCCCATTTGTTTTTTAGTTGGGTGTGACGTTGAATCAGCTTGTTTTTTTCGATATCTAATATTGAATTAAATTCTTCTTTTCTATTTTCTATTTGGTCAGTGGTTACGTCTTCCTTAGAAAGTAATTCGAACCGTTCAACCAATATCACATTCAAGAGGAAAAAATAACTGTGTAGAATATCATTTTCTTTAGCATGCATTTCCTTTTTAAAAATCAATTCCTCTTCCCGGACTTTTAAAGCATTGTCTAATTCTACCAATAAATCATCTTTTGAATTACTCCCTTCATGAACCCTGATGATATTACCTCCGATTTCACTTTTTATATTGAAATAAGTCGGGTTGTTCATCAAGTGCGGTTGTAGCGTTACATTTCCGTCTTCGGGATGTATTTCCCAAATGGGGAATTCCCCTTGGAACATCGGCTCATGAACGAAATAACATCCATTGTCTTGTAGGGGAATATGGGCTTTTAGTTCGAATCCGAACACCTGGTTCGCACTTCCTATGATATCGCCTCTTTTTTCTTTATCTGTTTCGAAATACAAATACAGCTTCGATTTCTTTTTGATGTCAAATCTGAGTTCTCCATTACTCAGACTCGTTCTTTTTTGTAAGTTGGAAACGCGGAGCGTCAATTTGTTTTTCGTTTCTCCATCATTAAGAATGGTATCCGACCCGACCAAACCGACATGAACGGGTAAATTCGGATTGCCACGATGATTGATTAAGGGCAAAGAATAATGTCGGATATGGCTTTTTAAAACTTCGTTTTCATTCTTTCCTTTTGTAATGTTTTTGCATCGCAATTCGACTTGTGTTACTTGTGTACCTTCTTCACATAACAGATGAAGTTGTTTGAGCGGTAGGACAAGTCGTTCGTCTTTTTTTAGTGCCGAATTATTTTGATTTAAAAAATATAGAACGGCTATTGCCTCGTCATTTAATTGGGTGCTTTTTATCGGTTTTCCACTTTCCATAGAAATCCATCCCAATCCCATGAACCATCCCTTTATTATTGATTTATGGGTAATTTTATGTTTAAGTCCGCGTTTTAATATTCCCGGTCTGAACTGTAAAGCGAAATGAAAATTTTGTGGCCCTACGGCATTCGATTTATTCGGAGGCGGTCTAAAAAAAATGTCATCACCGCTATTGTTAGTGATTTCTAAAAAACCGGAAGAAGGACCATTTTCAAGGTATAATTTTTCTTCATTCTTTTGATTGAGAATCCTGAATGAAACGGGATAAGATTCGGTGAAGATATGTTGTGTCATGTCGATGGAGATTTTTAACCTTCAAGGTTATTTATTGCGTAATTTAAGCCAGCCTTCTTTTATTACATTCCGATGGTATACATGGCCGGAATAATCAGGTGGTACGATATGGCCCTCGTCCAATATGTTTTGTATGTTTTCCAATTGGGTGATTAGCAAAGGATGGGGATCCGGGTTTTTTCTTTTATTCACGGGTCGTACTAGTGCTTTGCCATTTTCAATTTCATCTATCCATCCTTTGTTGAGTAAGGCCTCCCAAATCTTTTTTCCCTCCTTGAAAGATCGTTCGAATTTTTCTTGATAGACGATTCCTGTGGTACCGGTTTCTACCCAACGTTTATTTTTTTCGACTATCCAAGACCAATCATAACCGGGTTCATTGGGCAAAGGAATAGTGATTTTTCCATCCGGCATCAATATCGGTCTTGCCGAAAACGTGATACTCATTTTTTGGAGTGCGGACTTAAATTGATTTTCCGGTAATTTTATTGCCTTTGTAGGCAAAATCCCGCTTGCTCCATGAACGGTTCCGCGAGGATCGATGAGAAGGGTCAATTTGGCAGGAGCATTGGATATGGATAATAAGATATCCGGATTCTTTGAGTCGAATCCTTTTGAACCTGAAGATTTTCCGAATGGCGTGTTAATCGCGTCCTTGGAAAGGATGGAACAAAATGTAGATGTGTCGCTATCTTTCCAATATCCTAAGACCGCATCATTCAATCTTCCATGTTCTCCTATTCTGATGGGGAATTTGACATGTTCCCATTCGTTGGTTTTACGGCCTTTTCGATAAAAATGATCTTGATTTATGGATTCTTCCATGTCTATTTCAAAGGAACTCCAGTCTTGGTTGACCGCTACATTTCCCTTTACGTCCAAACTGACGGAGGCCCTGACTACGGCAATGGGACGTCCCATCAAAAGTGCTATATCCGTATGTCGAGCAAAGTTTTCCGGATCGATTTGATCCATCGTAGTTTCAAGTATTTCCATGAAGTCGGTGAGCTCAGGTAAGTTCATGATTTGCAAGACCACCATTTTTAACCGTTCGTTCGGAATTTGTTGAATATCGATAGGGTAGGAGTCGCCGGGAACACTCCTCCATTTGGGCTGCGATTCATTGATGGAACCTAATGCATTTCCATTTCTATCATAAACGACAATACTATCATCGAGGTGATTGGGAACCAACCACCCACAAACAGGACTGCTGGCCGGATGCTCATTCATTTCCAATTCATCGTTGTCGGACGAAAGCCACCTGAAATTCAATCTGGCCGGTTGTGAGATCCTGGGTTTGAGATATCCGTTTTGTATGGTGTTAGCGAAATATATATCAGGATTTACCGGTTGGTCTTCATGAAAAACCTGTTTGATTTGACCGAATGTATCAATGATGTTTATTCCTAGTAATTCTAAATGTCCCATTCGAATCGGATCGAATTCGAATAAGGGAAGCGGAGACCATTTTGATTCCTTGTCCACATACTCCCGGACTTTTTTTGCAAAACTTTGATCATCTTTAAATCCGATAGGGTCTTCAATCGGCATTTGGAAGGTTTGGTGCAACATGAGCATCGCCGAGTTAAACCCTCCTAGGGATTGTGATAAAAATTGCCTGTCTTTTAATTGGACATAAGAGCTGAGGGCTAGTGTAATCGGGTTGTTTTCATCAGCTTGGATGTTTAAGCCGGCATTGTAAACGGCATCCTCGTCAATTTCACCTTGATTATCCAAAAATGGATTTACAAAAGTCGAATTTCCGGACGGATTGTATTTTTTCCAATCCTTATCTTCTCCATGCAAACTTTTCAAATAATTTTCAATCACATGTAACATTCGGTTCTTAGCATGGGGCGTAAGAATAGTTGACCCGGTAAATATCTTTAAATAATGCTGATCAGATGAAATGGCGGATGTGAAGTCGGGAAGGTCGCTTTCCAAACGATAATTTTGGTTAATTATTAAAGGGTTTATTTTTCCTTCAATCGTCCCTGATTGTTTTTCTATTGGGACTATTCCTATTTTCCATTCAAGCATCAGTGGATGCCAGGGTTGTGAATATAAAGGCTCGCTAGTGATGATATCGTAGAAAGAGGGGAATTGATTGGCTAACGAATATATCTTTTGGCCGAGTCTTGAAATTTCCTTTAGGGTTTCGATATATTCATCACCATCTTCTTTTACAGAAAATCCATTTTGGGAAATGTCCATGAACCTACCTGCTATGCTCCCTTCCACATGAAGGCAAGGCAAATTTTTACCAGTTACGAATCTTTCGCTACTCGTAGCTATCTCTCCTTCTATTAAAAGAACGGGTTCGTTGGGTTGCCAATATCTGGGACCTTTTTTTTGTTTTAATTTCAACTCTTTTAAGCACAACATATTCCTATCGCAAAAGAGCTCCATTGAGGTCAATCCTTCTCTGAAAAGATTGATTTTCGCCAATTTTCCTTTTAGGCCTTTCATTAATGTGATTTCAAGGGGAATATCGAAATTTGATCCTCCTTGTAAATAAACATGTACCCAACTATCTTTAGGGAAATCGTCCCAGGTATATGTTTGATAAGGAACGGGATTTATTCCATTGATCATTATGGTATTCCAATACAAACCGATGTCATTTGAACTTATAAGTGTCAAAGGAATAGCTGTATTTTCATCGCCGTTCTTTAGTTGGATCAACTGTCTGAGATTGGGTTTGTTTTCCTCATTGAGTGGTTGATGGCCACTGATATTAATCCAAAACGAAATGGCGATGAAGTCATGGGGCTTAGGGAGGATAATCTGATATTCTTTTGAGTTGTTTCCATCAAAATCCTTAACGTTACGAAGACCCAATTCCTTTTCCTTGATGATGTCAATCGGGTCTTCTTCGAAAGTTATAGACCTGATTTTTTTTCGGAATGAAAATGTAGATGTCTCTTCTTGATTAATACTTCCATCCGGTTCGAAAATGATGTTTTCGAATTGGTATCCGGAATTGAACAGGGCTTCTAGTTTTTTTATTTCTCCAAGCGTTTTTTGGATCCTTTGATTTATCGCTTGTATTTCGGATTCCTTTTGATTGATTTCCTCAAAACTATAATTCTCGATGAAAAATCGGATGTCATCCATTTGAGGGAGATTCGGTTCGACATCAGAATGATAAGCTGCCACCATATATTTACACCAGTCGGCATATAATAATCTCCGCAATGAGATTAACTCGTCTTGGGTCTTGTCCAACTTTTGTTGGGTTTCGTTCAATTCATTTATCGTATGTGCGAAGGATTCGGGGAGGGTGATTTCAATTCCGCTTTTCTTTCCTTTGTTGGATTGATTCAAATCTGAAATACTCTCAATTTCAATATTCCAAATAGTGCCTCCTGTTACTGGTGAAAAGCCTTTTTCATGAATGATTTCATCGAAAACCGGGCCTATGTCCAATTTTTTACCGGCCAGTTGTGAAATCATTTGGATAGCTCCCAATTTTTTTTCAATGTCGCTTCTTTTGTTATTAAGGTTTATAGGAAGATGAAGCGAAAGCCAAGCGGATATTGCCTCTGTTCCAGTATTTCCCAAAGCTATGGATGCTGTGTTTCCAATAGATGATTGGGATACATTTCTAAATTTTAATCTGGAATAACAAATGGAGGAGAAATCATAAGAAGAGATATTTTCTTCGGATGAGTTCAATTTAAATTGAAATTCTCTAAACAGTCGGTCGCTCAATTCAAGTATTGGGTTTCCTTCTGTCCAATTCGATTCGGTTCCTTCCAATGAAAAATTATTTAATAATCCATGATGGTTGTTTCCTGAACTGTCTAGGAGAATTTTATTTGTTTTGTTGTCTTCGAACTTAATTCCTTGGTTGAACTTATAATATGCCACCAAACCATTTTGTGGAGATGAGAATCGGGTATGCATATTGATTCGGATTTCTTCCGAACTCCTTTTCTTACTCCAAATTTTTAGTTCTGAAATATCTCCGTCGAAAAAACGATTTCCTGGGTTCCAACCGCCGATTCGATAAGGAATGTCCGCAGCCAAGGGAACGATGGTTGAATATGAAAATTCATCAATTAGGGAGCCGTTGACAAAAAAGCGTAAGCTTTTTTCTAATTCGGAGTAAGTGACGGCTATATGGTACCACTTGTTCAATTCAAAATTAAAAGAGCAATAAAGATCGGTAGGGGAATTGGCGTTGATTGAAAACTCCAAACGACCATTTGGAGCGAATTGGAAATGTACGAAACCAGGAGCCCAATGATCAAAATTAAGTATAGTGTTCCAGGTGTTTTTATTTTTCAGGCGCACCCATGTTTCTATGGTCAATTCATCAAAAGATTGCAAGCCCGATTCAACTTGTACGAAATTCGATTGCCCATTGAAATTTAAAGCTGAACTTTCACCATTTCTAAACCCTTCCCAAATCGGCATTTCGAGGGGTGGGGTGGATTTTAAAATTTCCCCATCATTCGAATTTTCAGAATGATCCGGAATAAAGGTTCTGCCTGTGTCATCTGTCTCCCTAAGCCCCTCTCCAAAAGTATAGTAGCCAATAAGACCACTAGGAGAACCTTTTATTTCATTTAACATGGAGGATTGAATATCGTCATGGATTCTGGCAATATTCCAAATACGGAAATCGGCGATTTTAATCCTAAAGTTTGTGTTCTCGACAGTTGTCAATCCGAGATGTATCTGTGGATGTTTGTTCAAAGGAATATTTTGACATTTATTCTTTCCTTCCAGCCTTCCGTCTACATACAGTTCAATTGTTTGGGTGCTTCCATTTCTGACAACAGATACATGATGCCATTCATTATCATTAATGGTCTGATTGCTACGAACCATTGTTTTTTCAGGTCCTTCGAAATATACGATTCGATTGTTTAAAATAGCAATAACGAAGTTTTCATCTTCTTCGGTGAATGAAGTCCATATGATTCCGTTTCCATCTGTGATTTGATTTCCTGTCAAGCTTTCATCCGATGTTTTTATCCAAGCTTCTAGTGTGAATATAGATGATGTTCTATTGGGGATAATTATCCGGTTACTTTCCTTATGAAATTCAAAAGCACCGAATTTTTGATGTATTGGTGAGGTGACCGGATCTTTCGCATTCTGACCGAAGTATCCTAAGACTTCGTATTCGAAATTTGACAAATCACTTTCTGAGTTGATATCTGAATCACGAAATCCGAAAACACTATGGCAATTCGGATAAAAGGCTGCAAATGTAGGTTCACCATATCCAACTGCGGTCAAATGATTCAAATATTCCGGAGTGTCCGGGTGCTTGGGGATTTTAGTGGTCCATTTGTTATTGGCATCGAAAAAACAAAAAGACCTGCCCATATACCTAAACGGTTGCTTACCTTTTCTATCTGAATGGCCTAAAGGGTAAGAAATGGAATGGTAGGTATTATTCTTGAATTCCGGGTGGAGGTAATCGCTTTCTACTATCCATGATTTGTTGAGTTCTCCATTTTGATATCGATTGATTATCCAACGATTCGGGACTTGGGAATGGGTAATGTGATTTTCTTCTTTTGCAGCGATTTCACCACTTGTAAAAGCCTTTGGTAAAGACCAATGAAGATGCAATCCGGGTTGTAGAAAAAGATTGTTGTTTTGAAATGGTTGCGAAAGAAAGTTTTCGCTGATAAAGGCGAATTCCGAATTCACATCTTCTTGCCCATTATTATAGGGCATCTTACTAAAGTCGACCTTTGCTTCGGCATGTGGTTCTGCTCCGGGGCGAATAAGTAGGAAATCCACTTTTACAGGAATAACAATGATCTCATTGTTCATTTGGTGTTGGTTTGATTGTTTATCAATAGAATACAAATGTCACAATCACTCAAAAGAAGTGAGAATGATTATGCGTGCTGTGAAATATTGGCAGGAATTGCGTTTCTCTGACTTGAAGGTAAAATAAAATCCGAATATTTATGCATTAAATGGGGTTTTGGCGATTTTTTTTTTGGATTTTATCAATTTGTTAAAAATATAGTTTTGGTTACAATTGGGGGTTGTTATTTGGTTTAGGGACTGTTTTCTTTTGAGAAAATCATGAAATGAAGTTTCAAAATGCGTAATTTGCACCTTGTTATTTTAAACAAATCCATTAAAAAATTACTTGGATAAAAATCCATTAGAATCCTTTAATATAAAAAACGATGAAGGCGCTCATACTAGTAGATTTGCAAAATGACTTTTGTCCCGGTGGAGCCCTGGCGGTTCATGAAGGCGATCAAGTCATACCTATTGCCAACCGACTCATTCCCCAATTCGAACTGGTAGTCGCTACCCAAGACTGGCATCCGGCCAATCATGGTTCCTTCGCCGCAGTTCATTATATGAAAAGACCGGGTATGGTCATCGACCTCAATGGACTCGATCAAGTCTTGTGGCCGATTCATTGCGTACAAGAAAGTTTCGGTGCTGAGTTTCATCCGACATTGAACCAAGCCGGAATTACCAAAATATTCCCGAAAGGGACAGATAAGGGAATCGATTCCTACAGCGGTTTTTTCGACAACGGAAAAAGGAAGTCCACAGGTTTGAGCGAATACTTGAAATCCGAAGGTGTTACTCAAGTATTCGTCCTAGGATTAGCCGCCGACTTTTGCGTGAAATTCACCTCCTTAGATGCTGTTTCCGAAGGATTCGAAACCTATTTGATACAAGATGCGACAAGAGGAGTGAACCTCAATCCCGATGATACGGAAAATGCTTTCCGGGAAATGAATGAGGCTGGCGTAAACCTGATTTCCTCTTCATCCATGTTGGTATAATCCTTATTCCAATATATCTTCCAATACCTCCAAGTATCGGTCAGCGATGAATTGTGCCCCCGCCTCGTTATAGTGCACTTCATCCGCAAAAAACGACTCTTCAAAACCGGAGGCCATATCTACTGTCATAACTGTAGAATTCGCGGTAGATTGCTCATCGGCAATTTGAAGCACCTCGTTGTTCATCCGATTAAAGTAATCAGTCAATTCCGAGGTCATGGAATCCGCTCTTCCGGGAGCCATTTGTTCAATGATAATGGAAACGGATGGATTATAGGATTGGAGTAAATCAATGATGGCATTGACATTGTCCACCGCTTCATCAAAATCGAGTCCTTCCAGGGCGTCATTTCCGCCCGGAGAACTGAACAATACGATATCAGGGGCACCTGCGAGAGCTAGCCATTCTTCCAAGTCTTCAAGGATGAGTCCTGAAGTGATTCCTCCGCGTCCTTCATGATGTTGGTCGAATGTCCTTCCGGAATAAGACGGATACGATGCCTCGTCACACCGTGTTCCGATAAAATCGAATGTCCTTCCGTCATCTACCAAGGATTTCCAAAGTTCATAACGATAACTTTCATATAAGGGTCTAGCTCCTTCTACACGGGAAGCACCTAGTGGCATTATTTTATTGATAGAAGAACTGTGCTGGATATCATCACAGATATTCGAACCTGTATCGTTATCCTCATTTTCACCACAGGATAAGAATAGGGCTCCTAACAGTAAAATGCATATGGTCAGATGATTCTTTTTCATTTGTATTCATTTTTTTATGGGTTCTCAAACCTTGCCGGAAAACAAGTGCCGAAATTTCTATCTAATCACTTATCTTGCGGTTCAAACAGTTTCGTAATATTCAAAAATTTGCCGTAAGGCGGAAAAGTATGACAAAACCGACACTTGCAGAAGTTCTAGAAATATATAACTCCCCACTTTTGGATTTGGTATATCGAGCGGCCACTGTCCACCGAAAACACCATAACCCCAATGAAGTGCAAATTAGTACTTTATTGTCCATCAAAACGGGAGGATGTCCGGAAGATTGCGGTTACTGCCCCCAAGCGGCCAGGTACCATACCGGTATTGAAAAAAATGATTTGATGACGGTCGAGCAAGTGACCATCGCCGCTAAACGTGCTAAGCTGTTGGGCTCGTCTCGCTTGTGTATGGGAGCCGCTTGGCGGAATGTCAAAGAAGGCAAAGAGTTCGACCAAGTCGTCGATCTCGTAAAAGCGGTCAATAAACTGGATATGGAAGTCTGTTGTACCTTGGGCATGTTGACCGAAGGTCAAGCGCAACGCTTGGCGGATGCCGGTTTGTACGCCTACAATCACAACTTGGATACCTCGGAGGAATATTACAAGGAAGTGATTTCCACTAGGGGATACGAAGATCGCTTGGAAACCATTGACAACGTCAGAAAAACAGGGGTTACGGTTTGTTCCGGCGGGATTATCGGAATGGGAGAGTCCATAGAAGACCGTTGTAAAATGTTGATTACACTAGCAAGCTTGACTCCTCAGCCCGAGTCCGTACCGATCAATGCTTTAGTAGCTGTTGAAGGTACTCCGATGGAGGAACAAGAACCCGTTCCGATTTGGGACATGATTCGCATGGTAGCGACGACCCGTATCGTAATGCCACAAACCACCATCCGACTTTCGGCTGGACGTACGACCATGTCCAGAGAAGGACAGGCGTTTTGTTTCATGGCGGGAGCTGCTAGTATTTTTGCCGGCGATAAATTGCTGACGACCGCCAACCCCGACATATTGGAGGATTTGGAAATGTTCGATCTCCTAGGACTTAAGCCTACCGAACCTTATTCCAAATGTGAGTCTAAACCACAAATTAAGGAGAACGCATGTGTTCATGCCGGCGGAGAGGAAGAGCCGGTTGCCCTAGGCGGACAAAAGAAAAAATGGTCACGCCCGAGTCATACCATCGAACGCAATGTGGAGTATACCAAAAAAGGAAAAGAAAAGCGGGAGGCAGAGAAGAAAAACTCCTAATCTGCACCGAAAAAACGCTTCCACGCCTTACCTAGGTTTCGCGTGATATCAGAAGCGACCATAGAAGTCTCACCGTGTTTTCTTGCGGCGATATTTCCAGCCAACCCATGCCAATGCACACCTATGATAGCCGCCTTTTCTGGCGGATATCCTTGTGCCAATAATCCCGTGATAATGCCGGTTAAGACATCACCGCTACCTGCCGTCGCCATTCCCGGATTACCGGATGTATTAAAATAGCAATTGCCATCCGGCAAAGCGATGATGGTATGTGCGCCTTTTAGTACAATGGTACATTCATATTGTTTTGCCTTAGAGCGTGCGAGTTCCAATCGTTCGAAGTCCGAACCGCATTTGCCGAATACTCGTTCGAATTCCTTGGGATGGGGGGTGAGTATCGTCCTTTGCGGCAATTTTTTGATGACCTCCGAACGGCCGATTAAGTTGAGCCCGTCCGCATCGATGACCAAGGGGCAAGAAATGACTTCCATGAGTTCTTCCAGCATTTCCAATGTTTCTCCCTGGGTGTCCAGACCCGGGCCGATACCAACGGCATCATAAGCGGATAAATTGGGATAATTGCCGATGTAATTGTTCATTTTGTCCACACTGCACATGGCTTCGGGAACGGATATCTGCATGATATCCAGTCCGGATGCGGGAAGATATGAAGTGACGAGTCCCGTGCCCGCTCTCAGGCAAGCCTTTGTCGCTAGTATGGCAGCTCCCATCTTTCCTTTCGATCCGGCGATAATCAGTGCATGGCCATAATTTCCCTTATGGGAATGTTTTTTCCTTGGCGAAATCCAAGGAGTGACGGTTTCGGTTTTCAGTAAATGATTTTTGGAATCCGTTTCTTGTTCAAAACGCTTGGA
>JAHDCE010000474.1:0-1238 GCA_020630045.1 Saprospiraceae bacterium
GGAGTCCTTTGTCATGTGGATGCCTGTGTTGGAGGAATGTATTTACCCTTCGCCAAACAAGCCGGATATGATGTGGCCGACTTCGATTTTTCAGTGGACGGAGTTACCTCCATGTCCATGGATTTTCACAAATATGGCTACACCGCCAAGGGAGCTTCTTGTGTTTTATATAAGGATAAGTCCTTGCGGAAATATCAAATTTTTACTTGTTCGCAATGGAGTGGATACTCCGTTGTCAATCCGACTGTATTATCGAGTAAGACCGGCGGTTCCCTAGCAGCATGTTGGGCGACTTTGAAGTATTTGGGAAATAGCGGTTATACAGAAATCGTACAATCTACCCAAGCCGCGACCGAACAAATTAAATCAACATTAGAAGCGATGCCCGAATTCCGGATATTGGGTACTCCGGCCATGAATATGGTCGCGTTCGCTTCCGATAGTATTGATTTATTCGCTTTAGCGAAAATGATGAAAGAAAAGGGCTGGTACATCCAATTGCAATTCGAACATGGTATCAGTCCGACCAACATACACCTCTCCATCAACCGAGCGAATGTGAAACATGTCGATGCGTTTTTGGAGGATTTCAATGCAGTTGTTATTTCAATAAAAAACAATCCGCCCGAAGGAGCCGATCTGCCATTTCCAAAAGAATTGATAAACAGCTTGACACCCGAAATGGTCGGCCAACTTCAAGGGGCTTTAGGTGTGACTGATGGAGAAGCGCCTGGCGATTTGACGCTGGTCAATCGCATCTTAAATGTCGCTTCTCCTGATACGAGAGATATGATTTTAAAAGAGTTTGTCAATAAGTTATTTAGATAACGAAACAAGGGATTGATGAATAGAAAGAAGTGGATATGGTTGTTTTTTGGTATGCCTATGTATTTGTTCGGGCAGCCTGATTTTGATACAGTGATTCCTGATTCAATAACTGTAAAATATGGCATAAAAAAAGTGACGGAAGATTGGTATGGGAATATCGAAATCGACGAACCATATAATACCACTATTGAAGAATATGACGATACTGGAAAGATGTTGATACGAACTCATATTAATTATAATTATCACCGGTTTATTACAGTCTTTGACTATGCCGAAGATGGTAGATTGGATAAAATTAGAACAACCAAATACGATTGGAATCCATATATTGAAGAAACTCAAAATGATACAATAATTACTACATCAATAGAAAGAATAAAAAAACAAAAAGAGACGAAACATAAATC
>JAHDCE010000474.1:1248-3871 GCA_020630045.1 Saprospiraceae bacterium
CAATACAGAAAGGAAATGATTTGGAATTATTCGATCCTGTTTACCAATGGGACGAACAAGGCAGGGTGGTGGAGCAAATTGACACCGCAAAATTCGGATATGAAATCCTAAGATTTACTTACGGTGTGGATAACCGGGTAATGGTTCGAAAATGCTATCATTCATATTCTTCTGGCACACCTGATTTGATGTTTGTAGATAGCTTGTTCTATTCCAATGATATGCAAATTGAAAAAAGAATATTGTTGACCGAATTTTCAAAAGAAGGGGGACGACAAATATTCAATAAAAAAGAAATTACTCGGTATTATTATTATCCTAATGGTTTGTTACGAGAGCGAAAGATTGAGAAAATATTTACTACCTTGAATCCAATTCGAATACTACGCGAAAGGTATACGTACAAATATGAATTTTAATTGAACATCACTTCCGTTATATTGATAATAGCCATCATTTTCGTACCTGCGGTACTGAAATGGAGTTCCCGTAAATCGGGACTAGAAAATATTTTGAGTCCGATCGTATTGTGTTATGCTTTAGGTATGTTGGTAGGAAACACCATGAATATTGATATATCAATACCTAAGACATTTACGGAAGCTACTATCGCATTGGCGATACCCTTAATTTTACTTCCTTCCGATTTCGGTTCATTTATCAGGAGTGCCAAACAGGTTTTAATCTCTTTTGGCATTGCCATTTTTTCTGTTTTGATATTCTGTCTGTTGGGTGGTTATTTATTCAGGGATTCCGTACCTGACGTCCATCATGTATCCGCTATGTTAGCAGGCGTCTATACAGGAGGTACACCCAATATGAGCAGCATAAAAGTTGCCCTTGGAGCGGACGATACCTTGTTCCCGATATTGAATATGGCAGACATGGTAGTGAGCGGAGTGTATTTGTTATTATTAACCTCCGTGGCACCCATTTTTTTTAGGAAAATACTTCCTTGGACCAAGGCGGATGACTTAGGAGATATTTCAATAAAACCCCAAGGAGAGTGGGGAAGCTTTCCCTTAGCGGATAAAATTAAAAAACTAATACTGCCTATCGGATTGACTATTCTTATTGTTGGAATAACAGTAGGATTGAGTATGGCCATATATGGGAAAATACAAGAAGCCTTTTTTATCATTTCCATTACCGTCCTGGGCATATTGTTTTCCTTTTTTCCGTTTACACGGAAATTGGAAGGGGCATATGAAGCGGGAGATTACCTATTGTTGATATTTTCTTTTGCAGTAGGTATGTTGTCCGATTTTTCCAAATTACTAGAATCCGGTCTGACTATTTTATTAATGACAGTTGTCGTTATGATAGGTGCGATTTTGTTGCATGTCATATTGGCCAAGCTATTCCGTATTGATGCGGATATATTTATTATTACTTCCACCGCCTGTATTTTCGGCCCCGTTTTCGTAGGGCAAATCGCCAGTGTTTTAAAAAATAAAAACGTCTTGGTTCCCGGTATGACAATGGGCGTGGTAGGATACGCCGTAGGTAATTTTCTAGGACTATTTATTGCATGGGCATTGTCTACGTAACAAAATATCATAAAAGAAAAGCAAACCATTTAAATGAAAACAAACCTCCTCTTTTTCTTATCCCTAATATTAATTTCATGCCGCCCCGAAATTAATCCGCTCAATGATTCCACCAATCCATTTTACATCACCGATAACACGGATGACAGAAACGATTTTTTTGAATTAAAACATCCCGATTCAGATACCTGGAAAAAACAAGCTCGGGGAGTAGGAATGATTTTAATAAAAGACTATCAATTCAAACCCGAGGCGAATGGCGATTTGATGATTTCAACCGTTAAACCCAATATCGTTTCCTATGGTGATTTGTATAAATTGTGTGCGGATGAATTGTTCCGATATCAACCGGCCATAGGTGATTGCACATGTTTCCTCGTGGATGATAGACATGTATTTACCGCCGGTCATTGTTTGGAAAGATACACCCCTGAAAATTACGCCATCATATTCGATTATGTAAAATCAAATCCCGACAGTTCGGATTATTTAATTCCTAAAGAAAATATTTATTCCATAAAAGAAATTAAGTACAATGTCTATTCGACGGAAAGAGACAAAGATTTTGCCATTGTCGAATTAGATCGTCCGGTCAGCGACCCCTCAAGGGCTTTGTATATGAATAAGAACGGTGGATTAGCACAAGGAGACTCCTTGTATATGATTGGTCATCCCATCGGTCTGCCCATGAAATTCGCAGGCAACGGAGTCGCCCTTGATATCAATACATCCGCAGACGGCAATCCCTTAAAATTCGAAGCTTCACTCGATGCCTTTAGCGGTAATTCCGGGTCACCGGTGTTCAATGCACTGACCCATGAAGTCGAAGGAGTACTCACTTCCGGCGAAGCCGATTTCATCGTCGTCCAAAAGAATGGTGAATGCTGCAAAACACCCTATCTTTTGCCCGGCGATTGTTGGGGAGTAGGCGTGATAAAAATTGAATATGTGTTAGAAGCGTTCGATAAAATAAAAAAGGTTGAATTGCAGTAAGTTTGGGAAATCACTTTTTTTTATTATCATTGTTCTAATTGGACTTTCTGTATGTTGATGTAATTTTGAGATGTTATGAT
>JAHDCE010000475.1:0-2007 GCA_020630045.1 Saprospiraceae bacterium
ACGAACAATAAAACTATCTTTTTCATCTGCTTGTTTTAATTGTATCAATGGTCTGATGAAACGTCCATGATTTAATCATAGACGTTTCATATCAACAAGATATTTTTCCGACTCTTCGGGCATGACGCCCCCCTTCGAATTCGGTTTTGACAAAAGTCATAATCATTTCCATCGCTTCCGCTTCCTCTAAGAAACGGACGGGAACACAAATCACATTCGCATTATTGTGTTGTCTTGCTAGGGCAGCAATTTCCTTGGACCAACAAAGAGCCGCCCGAACGCCCTTGTGTTTGTTGGCGGACATGGCTACACCATTCCCGCTGCCACACATCAGAATTCCGAGCTTGGCTTGTCCTTGCTCGACCGTATGAGCAGTAGGATGAGCGAAATCCGGATAATCAACGGATTCGGAACCATGTGTTCCGAAATCCATCACGATATAACCGGCCAAAGTCAATCCTTTCACTACAGCTTCCTTTAAGGAGAAGCCGGCATGATCACATCCCAATGCGATGGTTCTGCTTTTCATTTTGATAATTATTGGGCAAATATTTATGAATCGGAATTTCCTCCCCTGGACTGAATATTTACAGAACGGAATGAACCGAAACGAGTTTTGATTTCCGATAACAATTGATCGTCTTTGGCTCGCTGGGCGATGGTGAGTAATCGTTGTATCGCTCTTGCGGCAAACGCCTCTTCTGCTTGGAATGAACTTCCTTCGCTCAGGTCGCTGTCATCCAAGGATTCGATAAATCTTAGTTTATCTTCCATTTCATCCATTAGAATTTCAACATGAGGTTTGGCCTTGTCCCAAGCTCCGGCATCGACATATACCCTAATCATATCCGCAGTGGAATAATCATAAGGGAAATTAAAATGCGGGAATGCCTCGAAATATTGATCCATGAGTTTAGCCGCCAAATCTTTTTTGTTTTGCTCCAATAAAGTTTCACCGGTTCTCAAGAATACATATTGCATACTTTGGATACTTGGGCCGTATTTATCATCGACGAACATTTCCTTCTTATCGAAATTACCCCATCTCCACTTCTCGGTGATGTTTTCATAGGTTTTATCGGCATATACGTATCCTTTACCCAAGGCTCCCAAGGCACCATATCTTTGGCTTCCGGTGTTTTTGACCGGAACAAGTCGTAAGGCCAAACCTTCCAATTGCAAGTAGTTATCAAGTCCTAGGAAGTTTTCGTTCCTTACTGTCACTGCAAAATAGATGGGCCTTTCCGGAAAGTTAGATTGAAGGATATCTAACATCGCCAAATCACCTTTTAAAATACTTCGACGCTTTATGTCAAAATCCATTCTTTTGACAATATTTCCCCTTTGACGAGGATCAACCACATTGTTGCGAATTACTGCCGCACTATCCACATTGATATAAAATTGTTGGGTAGGCATAAAGCTTTCCAAAGTATGACCTCCGGTAGTTTTTACCGGGTGATCTTCTCCCATAAACCGCACGGCATCTTTAAGATTGGTTCTTCCCAGTGCTTGGTTGAATATCAGCTGTCCACGTTTTTTCCCTCTGATTTGTTTTTGAGGGACTTGGAATTTGAGGGCTTCAGAATCATTGACTTTTCTTCTCAATTGATCGATGTACCAATCCACTTGGATGAGACTCAGGTTCACAACCCGTACATCTGTTCTAATACCTTCTATTTCTTGTGCGTACCACAATGGATAAGTATCATTATCACCATAGGTAAATATGATGGCATTCTTTTCTAAAGAATTGAGGAAGTTACTGGCATAATCCCTAGCACCGTAATGGTCAGCACGGCTCTGGTCATCATAGTTTTGAGTCCCCATCAAAATGGGCGCGGACAATACGACCGCCGTCAAAGCAGCTCCCTTAATGGCATTGCTCATTTTGACATTCGCCAATAATTTTGCGAAGCCGACGATAGACAATCCAATCCAAATACAATAGGTCATAAAGGATCCGACCAATACATAATCCCGTTCCCTGGGTTCATTGGGCGGTTG
>JAHDCE010000475.1:2107-3871 GCA_020630045.1 Saprospiraceae bacterium
GCAAAATTCCACATGAAGTAACGGAAGTACATCCAGTTGATTTGGTATTTCACAAAGAACTCAAGGTTATCTTTCATCGTAGGCGGACTTTTCAATCCCCAAGCCCCTTTATACAAAGTGGGGCGACTTCCATCTGTGTGTGTCAATCGAGGGAATAGCATTTTATCCGCATTGTCATATACGTATGAGATTTTCTGGTCTACGATTTCGTATTTACCAGTCTCCTCAACATAATCATATCTATCTTCCGTATCTACTTCGGCTACTTCCGCATCAAAGTGTTGACCGAAAAGGATGGGACGTTCTCCATATTGTTCACGGTTGAGATAAGGCAACAAACGAGTTACGTTACTCGGATCATTCATATTGATGGGCGTATTAGCATTCGCGCGGATGACGACGACACCAATGGTTGAAAAACCTACCGAAATCAAGACGGAACACACGCCTATCATGGAAGCGAGATGCCTGTGTTTTTCGATATTCATCAATAGGTATCCTACTACAGCCCCATAAACCAAGTACCATAAAAACTTGGAGCCGGGCATTCCAAAAATCCACATGATGAGCAATGAGACTATATAAAACCCGAAGAAACCAAAATAGGCCATTGGGTTCGTCACTTTCCTAGTTGCGAAAAGCAAAAGCATAACCGCAGGGGATAAGATAAATAATATGGTAGGAATGATACCGGAATGCAAAGGCATTCCAAGTTTGTTCACAGTCATCAATTCCCAAGAATACCATGCATAAGGAATCCCTGTGATGAATAAATTTTGGATGGCGGAAATCAGGATTACGCCTCCTAGGGCCGCCAAGCCCATTCCAACGATATTGGTATCCTTGAATTTTTTCAAGTAATACAATACTGCTAATGCAGGGAAAGTCAACAAACTCAAAAGGTGGACACCGATAGATAATGCCATTGCAAAAACAGCGAATAATATCCAACGGTCATTGGCTCTAGTATCGGGCAGGACATACCATTTGGCCATAGCCCAAACCACAAGGGCAGTAAAGAAAGTGGACATTCCGTACACTTCCCCTTCTACTGCCGAGAACCAAATAGAGGTACAAAACGCAGTGGAAAGACCGGCTACCAATCCTGCTCCTGCTAGGATGACACTTTGCCCTTGGTCCGGTTCTTCTTCCCTACCGGTCATCATCATCCGACCGAAAATAATGGTCGTCCATGCCGTAAGGGCAGCGGCCAAGGCTGTAAAAATACCGGACATGAAGTTCACGGAGAAAGAAATGTCTTCCGGGTTGCTAGAAAAAGTATCCGCTACCAGGGTAAACATACGACCAATCATGATAAACAAAGGCGCTCCCGGCGGGTGAACGACTTCAAATTTATAAGCTCCAGTGATGAACTCACCACAATCCCATAAACTACCGGTGGGTTCTGCGGAGAAATAATACACGATAGCGGCAATCGCAAAAACGAGCCATCCAGTGATTTTTGATATGAATTTATATCCCATTGAAAATTTTCTTTGAGGAAAAAGAATAGCCGAAACCATGAAAAAATCAAGCAAGGACAAATTCCGAAATTAGGATTTTGGATTTGTCTTTTTTGCCAAGCTCCATGACAACAACTAATGAGAAATGGTTACTTTTCCCAAGTTCCGAGCAAAAATAAGAAAATGTATGATAGGGCAATCCCTATAAGCGATAGTTTCTAAGAAACTGTTGGAATTTAAAGGTATTAATAGACATTATTACGAATT
Source organism: Saprospiraceae bacterium (assembly GCA_020630045.1). Lineage (GTDB taxonomy): Bacteria > Bacteroidota > Bacteroidia > Chitinophagales > Saprospiraceae > JAHDCE01. The sequence goes on from JAHDCE010000475.1 coordinate 3,838, forward strand.
AGATTGTATGGCTATAATTGATCTTTCATCCTCA
>JAHDCE010000476.1 GCA_020630045.1 Saprospiraceae bacterium
AAAACAAAAATACCCATGAAAATCATTATTCAATTACTTTTGTCCAGGTACTTATCTAATAGATGTTATAACGAAAATTGAGTATAGCCAAACCATTATTTTGGAAATCCACTTCGTTATTCCCCTTAAACGTAGCTAGGGCTATGCTTGGCGGTGAATGCCTCGTCTATTCCCAAAATAACAATTCGTCTTTTATACAAAAAATTTCGTGATAACATCTAATGGATGAAAGATAAGGAAGTATTAGACGACGACTTCAATATTAATCCGCAGTCCCCTACGATTAAATACCGTAGGGGACTGTGGCCTACGTTTTTTATATCTTTTTTCGCATACCTCGTTTCTTGGACTGTATTCGGCGTCTTCATCATTTTTGGTTCCAAATTTTTCGAGACAGCCCCTTACTTCCAATTGGACATGGGTTTCAAGGAGTTAAAATTATCGAATATCTCCATCTCGTTGTTTTTAATCGGAATCATTTGTGGGACAATCATGCAAATAGTTGCTAGACGTAATAGGCTATCAGATGGTCTCCTTTTCCGAATCGCTTTTTTTATTTCTTGCTTTTCATTTCTAGTTATTCCAAGCATACGCTTATTTACATCCGAGTTTTTTATCTGGGAGTTTTGGATTCATTTCAAGAGATTTTACATTGAACACATTTCTACCTTTGTCGGGCATTTTTTGGGCATTATGGGTATCTCTAAATGCTTGGACAGGAAGTTCGGAATCGGGCTGGTAATGCTCCTAGGCAGTCTTATCGTTTTGGGTTATTCCCACTGATTCTTTCCGGACTGGTTTACAGTGTATTCATTCAGATTTGTCTGATATAGATGGTGACTTTGGTACCGGTAGCCTCTCCGTTTTCATATTTATCTTCAATATCGACATTGAGTTTTGTTGACAGTGCCGAATTGAGCAACCTCAATCTTTCTTGGGTCAGGCTCATCGCTTTAGATTCATGTTCATATTTTTTAATCGATTGGATTTCGGCCGCCGCTTCTCGTCCAATTCCATTATCCTCTACAATACAAACGAGATAATCGCCCTCAAATGAAAAATCAATGATGAGTATCCGGTTGTCCTTGCGGTGCATGAGTCCATGCTTAATGGCGTTTTCCACATAGGGTTGGATGAGCATACTGGGCAACATGGTCTCGGCTTCTTCTACGTCTTCAGCGACTTGTATCCTATAATCGAGTCCTCCTTCAAATCGCATGGCTTCCAAATCAAGATATAAAGTCAATGCTTCAATTTCTTTTTCCAAAGAGACTTCCACCTTATCCGACATATCTAAAATACTCCTCATCAATCTTGAAAACCTTGAGAGGTATTTATTGGCCGAACGGCGATCCTGCATTAAAATAAATTCTTGAATGGAGTTTAAAGAATTGAACATAAAGTGTGGATTCATCTGAGCTCTTAAAGCTGTAAGCCTAGAAGCTTTAAGTCGTTCTTGTGCCTCATTTTGTTTTTGGATGTATCTGAATAAAAAGTAAATTACGAATGTGAGCAAAACGACTCCTAACAATACATAAACCACCATCATAAAAGGCCTTTTCCAAAAAGCCTTTTTTATTTTAAAATCAATGATTTTAGGAGTCGACCATTCTGAGTCCAAGGTTTTTGTCCTTATGCCCAAACTATAGATACCAGGAGACAATCCCGGAAATTCCGCCATTCCGGTATCATTAAACGTCCATTCCCCATCACCCATTTTTACCTGATATTCAACATCCTCTTTTTGCCGGAAGGCAATACCCGTGAACTTGATTTTTATGTTTTTTTCATAATGTTCCAATGTATAATTGGAACTCAAAGTCGTATCGTTTCCATTGACCTCTATCCCGGTAATCCGAAGTACCGGGGGCTCATTATACAATCCCAAGTCTTTCTTGAAATATGCCAGTCCGGCATTGGTTGCGACTATAATCCAATCCCCAAGAACTCGAATTGAATTGATTTCCCTTCCTGGTAAACCGTCATTGATTCCAATATTGCTAACCGAGTAATCATGCTTGTCCATTCTACAAACACCATTATTCGTTGCAATCCATGCATAAGTGCTATCAAAAAAAATTTCCTTACAGCCATTGGAAGGCAAGCCTGATTTGGTATTAAAAGTTCTAAGTAAAGAATCTTTGTAAAGATAAATCCCCTTGGATTTAGTGCCGATCCATAATACCGAGTCCTCGTCTATTTCTAGAGATCTCACATCTGTAATCAAGTCAGGTTCCTCAATTTTGTGCATTCCATCTTTCAGGGTATACTTATATAAGCCAGTAACGCACCCGAAATAACATCCTCCCTTGAAAGGAACTAAAGAATAGGTTCGTTCCCTCATTAATTGAACGAGTGAATCTTTGCCATCAATAGTAATTAAATAACCGGCAAATGTGCTACCACCAACCCAGATTCGATCATTGGATTTCCGACCGGTTTTAAATGACCCCCTTGTTTTCTTGTGAATTTTATTGGAAAACCATTCATAGAGTCCAACGGCGGAAAAAAAACATTTACTTCCATTATCCAAAATCATTACGTCGTAAATTTCACTTTTTACGTCCGTAATTTGGGTTATCTTTTTTACTTCAAGTCGATTTTTATCAGTAGGGGAAATGCTAATCAAAACAGCCATTCCATCATCTGTGGACACGACCATTTCGTCTTCTGAAAAAGTCTCGACTTTTGTTACCAAGTTAGACGGAAGACCATCATTTACATCTATTACATTCACTTCGTTTTTGGGAATATAAATCAATCCGTTTCGTTGGGTACTGATCCAAAAATTCCCTTCAAAATCCTCCTCCATTACGCAACAAAAGAATTTAGAAAGATGATGTTTGAATTTTACTTTTCCATTCTCTCTACCTTCAACAATCAAAAAACCTTTTCTGGTCATTACCCACAATCGCCCTCTGGAATCTACAGAAATCGAATTGATTCCTTGGCTAAAATAAGGTACGAGTTCCGGAAACTCCTCTTTAAGCGTATTCGTTTTTTTGTCAAAAGACACCAAACTTATATTCGTGTTATTCAAAACTTTTCCATTCATCTGGACATTGTACCATCCTGTCCTAGAGTTCATTTGATATCCCGGACCATATTCTATTGTCCATAAAGAATCTCCATAAATTTTATTGATTATTTGATTGGCTGTAAATATTATGGTATCACCATCTTCATAAACCCCCAGTGGGCTTGAAAACGGCAATCGGAAAATATGGGGTGGTTTTCTTCCTCCATTCTCATCTTTCTCCATACGGGTCACAAAACCATATTTGCTCATGCCCCATACCGTTCCATCGGCATCCATATACAGGTGGCTCGTTTGGATGGTGATAGAATCCCCCCCATCGTAAAACACAAATGGCCCATATTTCTCCAAATTGCGATTATGGTAGTATAAAACTTCTCCCGAAAGGCTGGCCATCCAAATACCCCCTTCTTTTTCATCTAATAAAAAGGTAATGATTTCTTCTCCTTGAATGGATGGTATGGGGTTCGTTTCGAATACGTGACCATCAAATCGACAAACGCCTTCTTCAGTAGAAAGCCAAATAAACCCATCTTCGTCTTGTAAAACATCGTACAAATAAGCACTCGGCAAACCTTCTTCAATCGTAAACAGGCGGTAATTCAAGTCCTGTCCAAAACAGTTCACATATGCGGCATATAATAATAACAATGCCAAGCAGCGCTTTTGACTCTTCGACAAGGCGGTCAATATTTTTTTTTGAACCGTGTGGATATTCATAACATCAATTACCATCATGTACAAAGGTCGTACATTATATGCGAAATGATGAGTAAAGAAAGAATTTTGACATCATCAGTTCATTCTTC
>JAHDCE010000477.1 GCA_020630045.1 Saprospiraceae bacterium
AAGTATTTTTTTCACAAAAAAGTTCTCAATAAAAATCCAATTCCTTCTACACCTTATTATTTCGCAAAAATTTGACTTTCGTCTTTAAACGCTTTGAATTCTAGAGGATTTCCACAAGGATCGAGGAAAAACATGGTGGCTTGCTCCCCCACTTCGCCTTTGAACCGGATATATGGTTCGACGACAAATGAAATATTCAGTTCGGTGAGGCGTTCGGCTAAAGATTCCCAATCTTCCCACTTTAATATTACGCCATAGTGAGGCACTGGAATTTCATGTCCATCTACAGAGTTGGTATGTAAATCTCCTTCGGTTTCAGGTTTGTAGTGAATAACGAATTGATGGCCGTACATATCAAAATCCACCCATTTTTCGGAAGACCTTCCTTCTTTACAGAGCATGACATCTCGGTAAAATTTCCTAGCTAATTCTACATCATAAACCGGAATGGCGACATGGAATGGTTGCATCATTTTTTATTTTGATGCAAAATAGAAATCTTTCAATTTATTTTTAAATGACTATCCTCTATTTAGCACCTTCAAATGTCTCAGTTAGGAGGCGAATGGTTTATAGCCTACAAATGTAAAAATGTCATCGTCCCCCGTAGGGGCTGCCTGGCTCCACACTATTTTAGGCGGCCCCCATGGGGCGCAAATTTATATTACAACAATGGCTATAAACATTGAACCCCGATGGGGTTCTCTTTCTTTTTGGCGTCAGAATACTGATAGGCATTAAGAAGTCGTTGTCAATAATTCCCTGGCATTTTCTATAGCGGAAGAAGAAGGAGGAGCACCGCTCAACATGGTGGCGATTTCCACGATGCGTTCCTTTTGTTCCAACACTTTTACTTTGGTGGTGGTCCTTTGTCCATCATCACTTTTGTAAACGAAAAAATGGCGGTCGGCCCTAATGGCGATTTGTGGAGTATGGGTAATCGAAATTACCTGATGTTGCCCGGATAATTTTGCGAGGATATATCCCATCTTAAGGGCAACATCTCCTGAAATTCCGGTATCGATTTCATCGAAAATCATGGTCGGCATCGCCAATGCTCCGGCTATTAACGATTTGATACAAAGTGTCAACCTAGAAAGCTCGCCACCTGATGCCACATCTTTGATGGATTCGGGACGACCTCCTTTATTGGCCGAAAACAGGAATTCGATTTCATCTTTACCGGTAGGCAACAAGGTATCCGAATATTCTGCCTGGACACTTAAACGTGCATGTGGCATGGATAAATGAGAGAGTGATTCGGCGATTTTTCGTTCGAATGCGGGTATGACCTTACGGCGACGTTTCCCTAGGACTTCGGATTGTTTCAGCAACTTGCCTTCTGTTTTGGCGATGGCTTGCTCCAATACTTCTATTTTTCCGGAAAGGTCGGATATATCATCCATCCTTGCAGTTAATTCGGCTTGGATTCTCAACAAATCTTCAACCGATCCTACTTGATATTTATTTTGCAGATGATACACGGTATCCAATCGTCCACGAACTTCGAGAATCCGTTCAGGGTTATACTCGGTCGTTTCGGCGATATTTTCCATTTGGTCTCCTAGATCTTCCAAATCGAAAGTAAGGCTCTCCAACTTTTGTTTTAGATTCGGAATATCTTGATGAAATTTTTCAATGGGGTTCAACGCATTGGTCAGTTCCCTCAACCTGTCGGACAAATTGGTTTCGCTTTCGCGAATTTCCAAGGCCAATCCTCCTAGGGTCGTTTTGATATCTTCGGCATGGGTCAACCGTTTTATTTCCTCTTCCAGTCCTTCTTGTTCTCCTTCTTGCAATTCAGCACGATCGAATTCATCCAATTGGAATTGGAGAAAATCAAATTCCTGAACGGCATCCGCATTCGCTTTTCGTAGTCGTTCCAGTTCCTTTTTGTCCTTGGCATATCGAGCATAAATTTCTCGATACTGTTCCAGCAGTTCTGAGTTGTCTGCTAAAGCATCCAATACTTTCAATTGGAAAGAAACATGATGAATGTCCAAATTGTCAAATTGCTGGTGCAAATCCACTAAAAGAGAGGTCAAGCGCTTTAGAACACGCAGGTTAACCGGTGTATCGTTAATAAAGGCTCTTGATTTTCCGGAAGGGGTAATTTCACGGCGGATAATGGTTTCTTCCTCCCAGTCAATATCGTTTTCTAAGAAAAAAGGTTGGAAATTTTTACCGGATAATAAGAAGACACCTTCAATGATGCATTTTTTTTCAGGATTGAAAAGGGTTTTAGTATCCGCCCTATTTCCCATAATCAATCCCAAAGCTCCCATTATAATGGACTTACCTGCACCGGTCTCTCCTGTAATAATGGAAAGTCCTTGATGGAAGTCCAACTCCACCTCTTTGATAATCGCATAATTGTGGACTGTCAATTTTTTAAGCATGTCTCCTTGTTTTCAAAACAAAAATAAGGAAACTCATCCTTGAAGTCAAAACATTTAGTTGAAAAAAAAATATCCGGAAGCCAAATGGCTTCCGGATATTTTAAAACTTTCCAATTTTCCGTAAGGAAACAAGATAATTTTATTTCAATAAATAGATGTTATCACGAAAAATTGAGTATAGCCAAACCGTTATTTTAGAAATCCACTTCGTTATCCCCCTTAAACGTAGCTAGGGCTATGCTTTGCGGCGAATGCCTCGTCTATTCCTAAAATAACGATTTGTCTTCAATACAAAAAATTTCGTGATAACATCTAACAACCTTATCGACAAACAGCAGGCGTTCCTTTCGTATCGGTCTCCATTCCGAACCATACCGCTGCATAACCACCGCTGATTCCTACGCCCATAGCATTCCACTTATTGCGTTTCCAGTGGCTTCTATTGACCATCACATCGTGATGCCCCTTACTTTTTATCCACATTTTCATGGCATCTTCTGCGGTTGCCCGTGCTTTACCATCTGAACGCCAATATCCGTATGCGATTTCAAATCCATGACCGGGATATCCGGTGAGTTGCTTGGGTTGTTTCCACATACAATTATAATCCCGATCATAATTACATCCCTTCCAAGAATGGGTCAACTCCTTGAAATGATGGTTCATTTGAGCGGTGTGTTTCCTAGCAACATAACTCAAACTTTTGGATATTTTCACAGCGGGAAGTCCTTTTGTCCTTCGGTGCTTATTCACCATATCCGCTATCTTTTTTTCTTCCTTTGTCAAACAGTGACTATCGACTCTATCTTCTTCCACTATTTCTTCCGTTACCGGAAAAAATTCCATTTGAATGGGAGAAAACATCATGAGTTTTGAGATGATCAAGGCCCAAAAAATATGCATGAAGTATAATTTTTGTGATTGGTTATTCAGTTACATGTATTTGAACGATAAGATTATTCAAATATTACACATCATCTTCCGAATCTTCGATTTCATCGGTTACGTCCTCTCCCTCTTCTTTCATTTTTTTCTCTTCCAGTTTTTTGTCTTTGACATTTCGATTCAAAAACTCATTGATGTTTTCAATGCTTTTAGAGGTTTTGATTTCTCCGAATTCATTGATGTTAATTTTGAATCCTTTCAATTCATCATGAACCTTAGGGTCTTTGTCGTCTTTTTTCTTCTTTGCCATTATTTAATACATTGTAACAAAAATAATATTAAATTTTGAAAACATCTTTTGCCCTGACTCCGCTTCGCATCCTCGCCATGATAGCTATGGCTATCAGACTCCGGGTGCTCATTGATTCATGACAAAATCTTGTCCTCAATTCTTTAATTTACTAAGGTTACAATGTATTAATTTTTATCCAAAGTTTATATTTTTTTCCAATAAATACAAGCCTGATGAAAAAGTCGCTCC
>JAHDCE010000478.1 GCA_020630045.1 Saprospiraceae bacterium
AAAGCAAAAAGACCCGAAAAGCATATTCCCTAATTATTTATGGCCGGGTACTTAAATGCATTATGAAAACAGCACGAGACACCGTTATTATCATAATAATCACAATAGTTCTCCTTGAACTAATACTAAGGATATTGGGATATGCGCCATATAAATATGATCACTATACCGTAAGTTCCGCCCCGGCTTCTTTCATCATTCCACACCAACAAACCGGGTTCGCATTACAGCCCGGCAAATTTGACATCAGCATCAATGAAGGATTACATTTTAAAACATCACATTCAAAGGATTCTTTAAGAAATCAACATTCCATTAAAGGACAGGAAGCGAGCTCCATCTACTTTTATGGATGTTCATTCACATACGGATGGGGGGTGAATGATGATGAAACATTCCCATTTTTATTTCGAAAAGAATCAGGAATCCATGTCGTTAATAAAGGGGTGCCGGGATTCGGCACTATTCAAAGTTACATGCAATTAAAAAGAGATATTGAAAACAAGAAGGCTCCGAGTACCGCTATTTTATGTTATGCAAGTTTTCATGACGAAAGGAATACACTTTCTAAATCTTGGAGAGAAAATATTTACTATGGATATTGGAACAATAAGACCAATACTAAATCGAATGGTAATTTTCCTTACCTAGAATTAATCGACCAGACTTGGCTACAAAAAAAAGAAAACATTCACAGCATATACGAACCGTTTCCGCTTAGGGAATATTCAAGCTTAATCAACCTTGTCCAGAATATTTTCAAAAAAGACCATTCGAAAGAATATAATCAAGCCGCAACAATCCATTTATTGGAGCAAATGAACCGGACATGCAAAGAAAATAATATTAACTTTAAGGTAGCGTATTTGGTAACTGATATAAGCAATACAAACATGCAAAGAAAACTAGAAGAAAAAAGCATCGAAACCATTGATATCAGTTTGGATATTTTAAACGACAATACGCTCAACAACCAGCCATACGACAGTCATCCCAACAAAAATGCACATCAATTATATGCAAAAAAAATGATTGAATATCTAGCAGGTTCCGCTCAATGAAAATACTGGGAATTTCAGCATATTACCATGACTCCGCCGCTTCGATTTCAATTCATGGAAAAATCATAGCCGCCGCTCAGGAGGAACGGTACACGCGTATCAAAAACGACCCGTCGTTCCCAAGCCATGCCATCTGGTATTGTTTGGAAAAAGCGGATGTTACGCTTGAAGAATTAGATGCCATTGCGTTTTATGACAAACCATTTTTGAAGTTCGAAAGATTAATTGAAAACTATTATGCCAATGCTCCAAAGGGTTTCCTCTCTTTCATCACGGCCGTCCCCGTTTGGCTTCGCAAAAAATTATTTTTAAAGGACATTATCAGGAGAGAATTAAAAGACATAAATAACGGAAAGAAAACGACTGTCAAATTACTATTTCCCGAGCACCACCTCTCTCATGCAGCCAGTGCATTTTTCCCGTCCCCTTTCGAATCAGCGGCGATTGTTACTCTAGACGGAATGGGCGAATGGTGTACTGCCGGTATCTATTCCGGGAAAGGAAATCAAATAGAAGTTTTCAAGGAACTGCATTACCCGCATAGTATCGGATTATTGTATTCATCTTTCACGTATTTCCTAGGATTTAAAGTTAACTCGGGCGAATACAAACTAATGGGACTCGCTCCTTATGGAAACTCAAAAGATATACCGCCTTATATCAATATTATTAAAAACGAACTTGTAGAAGTTTATGAAGACGGTTCTATTTGGCTAGCGCCTGAATACTTTTCTTATACGACTACTCTAAAAATGATTCCTATCCCCAAATGGGAATCCTTATTTAATATAAAGAAAAGAAATCCTGAAGAAAACATAGAGCAACAACATTGTAATATTGCTTTAGCGATTCAAAAAGTAACGGAAGAAATTATTCTAAAAATCGCCGCCCATGCCAAAGCTATCACAAAGTCCGAGTACTTGTGCCTCGCAGGAGGAGTCGCATTGAATTGTGTTGCGAACGGAAAATTAATGCAATCCGATTTATTCAAAGAAATATACATTCAACCGGCGGCGGGAGATGCCGGCGGAGCCATCGGCGCCGCCCTAGCTGCACATTATATTTATTTCAATAAAAAAAGAAATAATGAAGTGGAGGACATCATGCCCAATGCATACCTAGGGGATGATTTCGACAATGAATCCATCAAAAATTATTTACATAAAAAAAACGCGAAATATCATTTATACAATGAAGAAACCCTAGTAGAAAAAACAGTTGAATTACTGCTAGAAAAAAACATCATCGGATGGTTTCAAGGCAGGATGGAATTCGGCCCTAGGGCATTGGGCATGAGAAGTATTTTGGCGGATGCTAGGACTCCGGAAATGCAAAAGAAAATAAATCTCAATATCAAATATCGGGAAAGTTTCAGACCCTTCGCCCCAATCGTATTAGAAGAGGATGCTTTCAAATTATTCGACTTGTCCCAAACATCACCATACATGGGCATCGTGACTGCTCTGAAAGAAAAATATTTAAATCCGATTCCGAAAACATTTGAAAAATACACCCTTGCGGAAAAACAAGCGCACCAACAATCCGATTTCCCCGCAATTACGCATGTGGATGGAAGTGCGAGAATTCAAACCGTATCCAAAAATCCGGATACAAGGATTAGAAAACTACTAGAACAATTCAAAGCCGCCTCCGGTACGGGAATATTGGTGAATACAAGTTTCAATGTAAGAGGGGAACCCATCGTCCGAACACCGAAGGACGCTTATACATGTTTCATGGCTACGGAAATGGATGCCTTGGTGATTGGAAATTTCATACTTTTGAAAGAAGAGCAACCCGAACAAAACCGAATTCATAGAAAAACATTCAATCCGGATTGAGTATGGAAACCATCAAGGACATCATTGCCTTCCTCATGGACAGAAAAAAATATTGGTTGATTCCCGTTGTTTTGGCCCTCATGATATTGGGTGTATTGCTCATATTCGCGGAAGGATCGGCTATCGCACCTTTCGTTTATCCTTTTTTCTGATGAAACTCAAGCAGCACCATACCACACTCCTTGTATTCATCATCGGCTTTTGTTTGATTGGATGGTGGTTGTCTTCGCACTACTTAGTGGGGGCGGCAATTTTTATTGGAATATTAGGATTTGTTATCCCTCCTTTCGGAAAATGGTTTTCGTCTGCATGGATGGCCTTGGCAAAATGGATGGGAATCATTAATTCATATATTTTATTGGGATTATTTTTCTTCCTGTTCTTCACTCCGCTTGCATGGATTCGTCGTATTTTTTCTCGAAAAGATATTCTTCAAAAAAGGAAAAAACAACACTCCAATTTTAAAGAAAGAAAACACATTTTCACCGGTGAAGATTTGGAAAAAATGTGGTGACCAACAATTTCAATCCTTGTCTAGACCGGAATTCCTAAACAACAAAGAGAAAAACAGAATAACTACCCCTACCCCACCAAAGAAAATCAATTGAAACCATGACCTCAGCGAATAGCTCGGACATAAAAACGATTTCTTCAATTTGTAATAAGTAGTATTTAAATCAATATAACCTTCAGACATCAAATCGGAATGATCGTACATACATGGAAACCATCCATAAACCGACACCAAAAGACAACACCCTAAGAGACCGACCGAGCCTATGATTAAAAAATCGGCGAAGCGGTTTTTCATCAAAAAATAAACCAATAATATCAGACCGGACAAACATTGCAAACCCAAGGAGTATTGAAATACGGTTTGCAATGAATCATACACGGCAGCAATCCGCAAACT
>JAHDCE010000479.1 GCA_020630045.1 Saprospiraceae bacterium
AAAATGAGAAAAGTAATTTTATTAATATCAGTGTTGGCCGTTATCGCGATTTTTTATTCGTTCAAACCGATAGAGGTTCAACCTAATTCTTCCCAAATCGAAATAATAGACGAAGATAAAGGACTGGTAAAATGGTACACTTGGGAAGAGGCCGTAGCGGCAAATAAAAAGATTCCTAAAAAAATATTCGTTGACGTTTATACGACTTGGTGTGGGCCATGTAAAATGATGGATCGCAATACATTTAATAATCCTGAAGTGGCGAAGTATATCAATGAACATTTTTATGCGGTAAAATTGGATGCGGAGTCTAAGGAAGATATCGAATTCGATGGTCATACTTTTACCCATGTTCCCAATGGTAGAAGAGGTGTGCATACACTTGCAGTCGCTTTGTTGAATCAGTCGATGAGATTCCCTTCTTGTGTTTTTTTGGATGAGAATGTCGCACGTACATCAATCGTTCCCGGATACATGCCTCCGGAAAGTTTTATAAAGGTTTTAAAATTCCATGCCGAAGAAATATATAAAACGACTTCTTGGGACGATTATAGCAAGAATTTATAGGATGGTTTAATATTAATAAAAAAGCCATTGAGCATATTTTATTTGCTCAATGGCTTTTTTTATTTAACCCACGACTCAAAAAATAAAATCAGTAGGGCCACCTCAGGGCAAAACGAATAATAAACAGTAGTAAATAGATAGTAAAGTTCCAATAACAAATAGTCCCCACCTTAAGGCCGTCGAAAAGAAAATTTTGTAATGATGCCTGAGCCAGATTTCCAAGGTGTATCCGGCGAAATAGCAAATATTACAAAAAAAGAGCAGTGCGATGACCTGAAATATCAAGTCACTGTAAGAGATATGTTCAAGGTTTTCTTCGGACAAACTTTTTAATTCCCTTAATACAGTGGACACTGTTCCGACAAATAATATTGTAAAGTAAATCAATCGCTTTTTTTCCCACCATAAAATGATTTTCCTGATGCTTCCCGGTGGCTTCTCGTGTTTTAGTTTATATATCATTGAAGTTTAAATTTAAACAGGCTCTTAGGATTAGAAAAAAGACCATTGTGGGAATACCCAAATGTATAGGCTAAACAGAATCGTGGTGGCGAATAAAACTAGTAGGAATAATATTCTTATGATTTTTCCGAATTGTAATTTAAAAGTAGCTAAGCAAAATAATTCTACTATCCAACCTAACGTAAAATATATATTAGCCATGAATAAATGGAAGATGCCTAATGCCGGTAAAAACGCTCTTTCTCCTGAGTAATTGGGGACATAATTCATCCCATAATATACACCGAATACAAGTAATGGTATCAATATGAAATTGAATATTTTTCTTTTATGCTCCCACCATTTCGCTATTTCTGTTCCGGTCATATTTGTATTATGATTATTATCCTCCGAAAACAATCAAGAGGGGAAGTACGATTGCAATTAAGAATGTCAATACCAAACTACCGGCCAAACCGATTCGAAATAATGCTAATCGAATATGTTCTTGGTAAGGTTTTCCGAAATATATAATACTGAACACCTCCGGTACCCATCCTAGGAAATAACAAATATTGGCACAAATCCCATAAATGAATGCAATGATGACCAAGCCCAAAGTAACTTCAATATTGCTTTCGGAAAAGCCGAAAAGCAAGGTTCCGATACCTCCCGTTATTCCGACATAAATATTGTATTCCCATCTTCGGGTTTCCCACCATTTGACTACATCGAACACAGGATCACCAACACCCTGATGTTGTTGGTTTAAGCCATCGTCTAATATATTGTCATAATGCTCCACTAAACATTCCGATTATTGCGGGTATTATAGATATCATTCCTACGAGTAACATAGAAAATACCAACCCGACCATATAGAGACCTTTCCGGAATCGATCCCCGAACAAACGATGAGAAAAAGAAAAATAAACACATTCAATCAACCACCCCGAACAGAACAGGATATTAGCAATTATGGCCGTGAATATTCCGAATATGATACAAATCACCACGAGTTCAATAGCCATCAGGCTGAGTAAAACTCCTCCGAATAGTCCAATAGCCCCAACCCTTTGATTGTAACCCCGTCGTTTACTTTCCCACCATTCGACGATTGATTCCAAGGGGTCATACTCGGGCAATTCTTCATGGAGCGACAAGTCGTCGTCAAGGATGTTTTCCATAAGTTTTATATCTATTTGAATTTTGAGTAAGTCATGATTGCAATTTACTCGTTTTTGAAACATGATGCCAATTGACTCTTTTGTCAATGAAAATGCTGGGGCTAGAGCAATAATGAAAAGATGATTTTGTGCAAGTGATTTTATCACAAGTTCGATACCTTTGGGATATTGAAAACAAGCAGATGGCGAATAAAAAGAAAAGGAGGTTTACATGGTTTTCATTGGCCAAATGGGCAGTGACAGATGGAAAAGGAATCAATTATGATACCGAAGAAAGGAGTGAGGTGTATGACCAAATCGCCATCGACTATTTTCATCGGGATAGGTTGGCTAAATTCCTGGTAGATAAAACGGGAGAGTGGTTTCCGGGGAAAAAGGATATTCGGATTTGTGAGCGAGCAGCAGGCGGTGGTATCGTAACGAACACATTTTATGATGCCGGCTATCAAAATATCCGGGTTTCTGATATTTCAAAAACACAATTGGATGTTCTCAGCGAAAAATTGCCGAATATCAAAACCATTGAGGAAGACATTAACACAAAAATGCCCGATGTGGGAGACGATGAATTCGATTTGATGTTGGAGGTAGGAGCCACCCGTTATATGACGCGTTCCGGGCAGCAGGTATTTATCAAAGAAGCGAAGCGTGCACTAGCAGAGGGAGGACTCTTGCTGTGGCCTGTAATGTTGGTTGAAATGCCATTGACTTGGGTCAAAAAGGGAATGTCCGGACCGGTCACATCTCCTTGGGGCATAAAAAAACTTTTGGAAAACGAAGGCTTTTTCATCAAGGAAATGCCATTCCTTTGGCATGGAAAGATGGGGATTATCGCTACATATTTGTTGGTTGCTGAAAATGGGCGAGAAGGGGAGTCCAGAGTGACCAAACGTTACCGTAAAATACTCAAATGACGTCCTTGATGACTCAAGGACGTCTTTTGGATGACTTTTGCTCTATGCTGAATTTATTTTTCATCAATACTTCCCGATCCGCTAACTTTAATATTGCGTTTCTCAGGATTTCCCATAAACTCTATATCTCCGGAACCCGCGACTTTAGCGTCTAAGAATCGTGAAGCGTACACTTCTGCATCTCCTGATCCGCTAACCGCGACATTTGCAGTGTGGGCCTCAAGTTCGAACGCCTCGACTGTTCCCGATCCCGCCACTTTGATTTTCACATTATCGGCACGCCCTTTCAATTCGACATGATCAGGCTACATTGCAAGATACTTGTTGAGCGCTCACGTCCAGTACGATATCGCCGGAGCCGGCAAGACTGATGTCCATCGAAAATCCGGCATCTATCGAAACCTCACTTTCGATACTTCCTGAACCCGATAAAGCGACTTCATTTATACTTTCAACAGGGACAATGATTTTTATCGGTTTAGTTTGATAAATGGATAAGTTTTTTTCTTTTTTCAATTGGATTTTGAGGATGTTGTTTTTAACCTCAATCGTCAAATATGGCAATATATTTTCTTCACCGGTAACAGTGATATTTCCTTCTTCCCCTTCAACCAATACTATGTCCCAAGAACCGGCAGCCTTTATAGCATCGTATTCAGGGGTTTTGATATCTTTTGTAATGATAGTTTTGTTGCCTTTGAC
>JAHDCE010000480.1 GCA_020630045.1 Saprospiraceae bacterium
TACAGAACTTTAGCGGATGCCTCCTACGAATACGGAGAAGGTTTGGATACGGATTCCTTTGAGCTGACCATCAATGTGGTCCATGACATGAATGCCGGAAAAAAATATTATGAAGTTCAAGATTTCAGGGCAGAATATTACATTCTTGATGACAAGGGGGATGAAAACGCCTGCTTGGATTTAGGAACGAGTATGTTTTATACCGGATTCGAATTTCATGCATTTAGTCACTTGGTTCCGGTGTCAGGTTGTAATGACGACCAAGGACAATTCAGTTTTGCTTGGTTCAATGAAGCCGGGAGCATTTTCTTAAACGAACATCGCCCCATCACACATGTCGATTCAATTCGACTTACTGTACCGGACGGAATGGAATTTACCGGTGATGTCTTTATGGATGGAGGATCTGACCTTAGAAATCATTGGACACATACCCTGAACCCGGATGGATCTATAAGTATCTATTCGACTGCCGGGTACAAACCGACTGCTTGGAGATCGCTCCTCAGTTACAGATTAAGGATTGGAATAAATGGCAAATGCAGTTTGGAAGCCGGTAGGAGCAATGGATACGGAACCATATATGTCACAGGAAATTACCACAATCCTAATCCGGACAACTATGAATCCATAGTCAGGAACTCCAATATCAATATGAATTATACACCGGCTACGGTGAGCCATAGCCCATTAAACCAAATTCAAAACGCATTTTCTAAGGATGTGGATTGGGATATTGAAGTATGTAATACGACACCCAGTCAAACCATTGATTACAATTGGCTCGTCCTTGACAATAGTGCGAATCCTGATTTGGTCATCAAAAATGTTTATGAAGTTTCAGGTGGTACGGAAACATTACTCAGCACCACTGATTCGGGTACCGGGCAATTGCTTGTGCCTGTCGGAAGTTTAGCAGGAGGTGCCTGTTCGATTATTCGTATCTATGCCGAAAATAATAGTTGCGACGAAGCGGACATTACCGTTCACCAAGGATGGAATTGTAATGCTTACCCATCTGATTGGACGGAGTTATCAGGTTGTGGAACGCCCTCCTTCATAAGGGCGGTACCACAAGAAGGATTACTGTCTGCCTCCATTTCCGCTCTAGCGGACACACCCACGGATCCGTCTGACCCGGGCTCGGGGACTTATGGAATCTCCACAGTGGATATGTGCTCGACATTTCCCGTCGAATATACCATCATCAGTTCCGGAGCGGCTACGGTTTATGATATCGACTTCGACATTCTAATTCCGGGGCTCGGAGTCGGATTGTCATATGTTCCCAATAGTGCTACTATTGAGGTAGAAGGCGTTGACGTGGCCGGCTCCCCAAGGCTATTGGACGCAGCCGGAGAATCCGCATTCGCATCCGCAACTGGAGGCTTATGGACGATTGACTTGGCTTCACTCGACGGAACGAATTTCGGAGCGGGCCAAGGTTTGGCAGGAGCCGGAGTCGATGCCGGAAAAAATGAGATCACCCTCAGGTGGCTAATGGAAACTTCATGTGATATGACCAGTGGCGAACCCCTGAATATCAAAACTTTTGGTTTGTCTCCTTGCGGAGAAATAGCCGCCGGTAACGGTGAGACGACCATCAGTAATGAATTAAATGTGGATGGTGCGGTTCAACCCTATTCCGCAACCTTGAATTCTGCTATCCTTCCGGATAATATTTTTACGGGTTGTAACGATAAAAAAACGATTCGAATAGATGCTTCTATCGCAGGAGGAACAACCGGAACGAATGACTCCTTGCATATAATACTGACACCTGGACTAACGTATACCGGAAACTTGAATTGTCTGACTACCGATTGTTTCTCATTCGGAGGAACTCAAATGGTTGCAGGTAGCCAAGTGATTTCTTTCCTATATCCTTCTGGAAAAATCAATACGACGATTTCTTTGGAATTTGACATCATCTCATCAAATGACTTGGAATGTACATCCTCGAATTTGGAACTTAGAAGTACGGCACAAACAGGCGGTTTGACCTGTGGTCCGGGAACGTGTCCTTCTACAAAAATCAGCACCGGCAATTCGATTTCCGGTATTCAACTGAAAAAGCCGATATATAGCTTAGCCTTCGACGATTTAATGTATGATATCGGAACAGACACTTATACATTCAACCTGACTTTGTCCAATTCAGGCGAGACTTCTCCTAGTACAATTGATGTAGATATTTATTGTGTGAATGCGGATTTGGATGGAGTGGATGAAGCAGAGGGAGTAAAAACAACCCTTACTTTCCCTATCCTTTCCAACGGAGCATCACACACCATTAGCAGCACCTTAACAGGAACGGGTTGTGATTTTGAACGCGGTTTAGCCGCCATCATACTACCCACTTCTGACAAGGGAATTTCAAATTGTTTCTGTAGCGACCCGGACAACGATTATCCTTTCGCAAGAAAATCATTTGAGCTACCGGTAGAACTCGAACTTTTTGAAGCCTTCGAGAAAGACTGTAGTGTTGACATGAACTGGAAGTCAGCCTCGGAAACCGTATTCAGTCATTATGAAATTGAAAGAGGTACGGATGGACGAACATTCGACAACATCGGAAAAGTCATCGGTACGGGTGGTTCAGAACCAGCATGGTATCATTTCACGGATTACAAAATCCCTGCAGGACAATCTCGGATTTACTACAGACTTAAAATGATTGACTTGGACGGTACATATGAGTACTCAGATATTCAGGTAGTTGATATCCGAAATTGTGACCAAGAACAACATATTCTCGTTTATCCCAATCCAGTATCAGCGGGCAATAGTATCACCATCGAATTGGAAAATTATTCACCGATAGAAGAAGGTGCCGAATTAGAATTGTCCATCATTGACTTCCTAGGAAAAAAGATTCGCGGAACGATTTGGACTTCAAATAAAAACACCTTAGACTTGAACGGAATTGAAACAGGTACTTATATCCTTCAATTGGAATCTTCACAAGGAGATTTCATCAAATCAAAACGATTGACGATAATTTCAAAATAATAGAGCGGGAATACCTTTTTTGAAGGTATTCCCGTTTCAGGTTTTATATTTTTGTGTGAAATGCATCAACGCTTTTTTGATAAATCACAAAGAAATCAAAAATCAATGCACGTTGATAACAATTCCGAATGTAAAATCGTATAATTATTCCAAAGTAATTTCTAAACTTCAATATTTGACATGAAAACAAACTTACTCTTAACCTTTTTCATTTGCGTGCTATCCATATCTGTACATGGACAAAACATGACCAAAGCAGAGCTGACCAAGCACAAGAAGGAGGTGTACAGCAATGCATTGTCCTTAAGTGACTATGCTGCTGCCAGCCAAGCGGCCATTGAGGTCGTAACACTAGAAGGAACAAAAAGTACATGGAACGATACCCTCGCCTTCCTATATTACAACATGCAAATGTACCCTTCTGCAGTATTCGCCGCCAATCGCTCATTGGCCAATAATGATCAAAATGTGGAAATGCATTCCTTACGTGGCACTTGCCTGCAAACTATGGGCAATGCTAAAATGGCATTGGAATCTTACGAAAAAGCCTATGCGATTTCCAAAGACGCGTCATTACTATACCAAATTGCCACCATCCAATATCAAATGAAAAGAATGGCGGAATGTGGCACAACGGTTCAACAATTACTTGAAGACGAAACGGCTAAAGAAAAGAATGTTGTTTTGACCTTCAACAATCAAGCTCAACAGGTTCCTCTTGATGCGGCAGGGCTGAATATACTAGGAAGTGTATTGGTAGAAATGGGAAAAAAAGAAGAAGCTAAAAAAGCCTTTG
>JAHDCE010000481.1 GCA_020630045.1 Saprospiraceae bacterium
ACGGAATCATTTAAAACGGCAGCCGGATTCATGAGCTTTGACAAAAAGGAAACCATGCGACCTGGTAGATTCAAATTGAAAGACGGGATGTCTAATCGGGAACTGATCCAACTCTTGCGGTCAGGAGCTCAAAGTCCGGTGAAAGTGGTAATATCATATGCGCGTTTGCCCGAAGAAATTGCCGGAAAGGCCGCTTCTTTCATCGAAGCGGATTCCTTGGAAATATTGGAAATGTTTCGTTCGAAAGAACGGTTAAAAGAAGCGGGTTTACAGGATGTCACCGCTATATGCAATATTATCCCGAACACCTATGAGTTTTATTGGAACACTGACGCAGAGGGGTTTTGGAAAAAGATGACCAAGGAGCGAAAAAAGTTTTGGAATGAATCTAGAAAGAAAAAAGCCAAAACCCTTAATTTGACTGAAGAGGAAGTTTATACACTTGCTTCAATTGTAGATAGTGAAACCACAAAAGCGCCCGAGAAACCAAGAATCGCAGGGGTGTATCTAAATCGGATAAAAAAGGGAATGAAACTTGAGGCTGACCCGACCCTTGTATTCGCCACTCGTGATTTCGATACTCGAAGAGTAACCGATCGACACAAGGAAATCGATTCTCCTTACAACACATACATGTACGCCGGATTGCCTCCCGGCCCCATACGAATGTCTTCGATTTCAGGAATAGACGCTGTCTTGAATGCTGAAAGCCATAGCTACCTGTTTTTCTGCGCCAAACCGGACGAGTCAGGATATCATGCCTTTGCGAAAACGTATTCCGGACATTTGGTGAACGCTCGGAAATGGTGGGCTTATCTTAAAAAAAGGAATATTAGATAAAGGAAAAAATAACGTCCTTAAGAGAAATGTCTATTTATTCGCTTCACGATATTCATCAAGTGTCATAATCACCTTTTCAAAGGTCGCCAATTCCAAAGAACGATCTACTTGAATATTACAAACAAAATCAATTCCGTTGTTTTTGTAAAATTCGATAGCGGGAGTATTCGCCGATCCGGTTTGAGCGATTATTTTCCGGATATTAAAGTTTTCCTTCGCATAAGTCAGTAATGAAGATGCGACTCCTTGTCTAAACATGGACGGATGCACCATGAACCTATGTACATCCAATACGCCTTCATTCGCGATTTTAAATGAAAAAACCCCTAGGAGTTTTCCCTCGTCATTTTTGTATCCAATGAATGTTTCTCCTTCTGTTCTCATTAGGTCACTAAGCCCTTGGGTCAAATAGGGGATTTTATCGTTTTTTATCAAATCCGCTTCGATTTGATAAGCCATTGTCTGCAATTTGTGAACTTCAATCGCAGTTGTTTCATCGGTGATTTCCAATACTTCAATCATGTTCAAATGATTCCTTTATCAATTAATAATTTTACTTTTAATATGGTGGCGACTGAAAGCCCATCTGTAATGGTTCCGTCCATTACCAACTCCACCAATTCGCCGAAAGGCAATTTCTTGACTTGTAAGTCTTCCGTGTCTTCGGGAGCCGCTTGACCGAAAGTTAAGCCTTTTGCAACAAATGAAACTGCCCTTTCATCTGTAACACTGTTGGATGTGGTTAGTTCGATGACTTCACTCCAATTCGATGCTTTAATCCCGGTTTCCTCCTCCAATTCTCTTTGGGCAGCTTCCAATGGCGACTCGCCTTGTGGACATCCACCTTCCGGTATTTCCCAACTGTACTCTTCAAGGGTATATCGATATTGACCGACAATCCAAGTATTGTACTCTTCATCCAAGGGAATCACCCCAACGGCAATATTCTTAAAATGCACCAATCCATAAATACCGTTCGAACCGGTCGGAGTAATCACATTTCGATGGGTGATGTTGATCCAAGGATTGTCATAAACCTCTTTTTTATCAAGTGTTGTCCAAGGGTTGTCCATACCAACTTTTGATTTCATGTTCCAAAGTTAGAAAAGACATTCATACTTGAAATTATTTAAGGTTATAAATTTAGAACCGTTCATTTCAGAACAAGTCAAACTATATGAAACAAAAGAAACCGAGGCCATTTGTTTTATGAAATAGATGTTATCACGAAATCTTTTGTATGAAAGACGAATCGTTATTTTGGGAATCACCGAGGCATTCGCCGCAAAGCATAGCCCTAGCTACGTTTAAGGGGGATAACGAAGTGGATTTTCAAAATAACGGTTTGGCTAAACTCAATTTTTCGTGATAACATCTAATGGTCTCCGTTCAAATTTTGGATGAGGATAAAAGTTCTATTTCATTTTTTCCATCAAGATTTGTACGAGCTTTGGAATACCGGTCGTCGCCTTTTCGGAAATTACTGTCAAATTCTGAGCCCCATTTAATTCCGCATTGGTTTTGGGGAATGGATCTACATAAAAGATAGGAATACCCGAAGGGGCATATGCCGAAAGTCCGGCTGCCGGATATACTTGTAAACTTGTTCCAACGATAATCATGATATCCGCTACCGAAGTGAGCATGGCAGCTTGTTCGAGCATGGGCACCGCTTCTCCGAACCATACGATATGAGGTCGAAGTTGTGATCCTTTTTCACATTTGTCATTTTCTGAAATATCATCATTCCATTCGTAAACCAAGCTTGGATCTACCGTGCTTCTAGCCTTCAACAACTCTCCATGAAGATGGACGACGCGACTGCTGCCGGCTCTTTCATGCAAATCATCCACATTTTGAGTGATGATACAAACATTAAATGCCTTCTCTAGCTCGACCAGCGACAAATGTCCTTGGTTGGGAGACACTTCCTTGAGTTGTTTTCGACGTTGATTATAAAAATCTTGAACAAGGGATCTGTTGTTTCGCCATCCTTGTGGAGAAGCGACTTCCATAACATCATGTCCTTCCCAAAGACCATTCGAATCACGGAAAGTTTTGATACCACTTTCGGCACTTATGCCGGCACCGGTCAGAATTACAATGTTTTTCTTTTTCATCTTAATTTTTTTTGAAAAGTTTTTTGAAGTTTTGGTTTAGTCGATTATTTGGAGAATTGTCATGAATGCCAACATTAAAGTGCCGAATCATGGCTGTTTAACGTCTGAAATTCCATTTAGGTTCCTTGCTTTTAAAAACTGAAAAGTAGGAAAGTATATAAAACAATACCCTTTGTTTTTTTTCTGTTTGTGGTATATTAATTTTGTGCTTTCATTCATTTCCAAAAGTAATTCTAGCTATGGCAAAATGCAAATTCGAGTACATCTGGTTGGATGGTTACACGCCCGAGGCTCGTTTGAGAAGTAAGACCAAAGTCATTGATTTTGATTTTTTCACAGGGGATGTGAGCATCCTTCCGATTTGGTCATTTGATGGAAGTTCAACGCGACAAGCCGAAGGACATTCTTCCGATTGCTTGTTGAAACCCGTATCCGTTTATCCTGACACCGCTCGTGAAAACGGATACTTGGTCGTTTGCGAGGTGTTAAATGCAGACGGTTCTGCACATGTTTCCAATAGCAGGGCACAAGTGGAGGACGATCCTGATTTTTGGTTTGGTTTTGAACAAGAATATGTTTTGATTCAAAATGAAGTTCCTCTAGGGTTTCCGACCAATGGATATCCCGGTCCTCAAGGCCCTTACTATTGTGCTGTGGGAACAGGCAATGTAGCCGGACGTGATTTTGTAGAAGAGCACCTGGATATGTGTTTAGATGCAGGGCTTGATATTACAGGTATCAATGCGGAAGTTATGCTTGGACAATGGGAATACCAAGTCCTAGGAAAAGGTACCAAAAAAGCTGGTGATGATTTGTTGATTTCAAGGTATTTGTTG
>JAHDCE010000482.1 GCA_020630045.1 Saprospiraceae bacterium
GGGATTTGGGTATTAATCCATATCCAGCCGAAAAATTTGATGTCAATGCATTTTCAAAAGACATCAAAGAGAATTATGATGCCGAGAAAGGCAATTACCAAGAAGTGAGCTTGGCAGGTCGAATCATGATGAAACGGGTAATGGGAAAAGCTTCTTTCGCCGAATTGCAAGATTCAAGCGGAAGAATTCAGATTTATGTCAATCGCGACGAAATTTGTCCGGGAGAAGACAAGACCCTTTACAATCAAGTGTTCAAAAAGCTTTTGGACATCGGTGACTTCGTAGGAATCAGTGGTTTCGCATTCGTAACAAGGATGGGAGAAATCACCGTTCATGTCAAGGAGTTCAAATACTTGAGTAAATCCTTGCGTCCCTTACCGATTGTCAAGCGTATCAAAAACGAAGAAACCGGCGAGGAAGAAATATTCGACGCATTCACCGATCCTGAATTAAGATATCGTAGAAGGTACGTGGACTTGGTCGTCAATCCGCATGTACGCGAAGTATTCCTCAAGCGTAGCAAGGTCATTAATTCCATGAGGAATTATTTCAATGACCAAGGGTGGATCGAAGTGGAAACGCCCATCTTGCAACCGCTTCATGGAGGAGCTGCCGCTAGACCTTTCGTTACCCATCACAATACATTGGACATGCCTTTGTATTTGCGTATCGCAAATGAATTGTATCTGAAGCGACTCATCGTTGGTGGTTTCGATGGTGTATACGAATTCGGTAAAATGTTCCGTAATGAAGGAATGGATCGGACACACAACCCGGAATTCACCAGTATGGAAATCTATGTGGCATACAAGGATTATGTCTGGATGATGGGAATGGTGGAGGAGTGCTTGGAGAAAGTTTGTGTGGCGGTGACCGGCGGAACGAAAGTGAAAGTCGGTGATAATGAAATTGATTTCAAAGGCCCATACAGACGATTGTCCATGTATGATTCTATCAAGGAATATACAGGCATTGATGTTTCTAAAATGGATGAAGCTGAATTGAGGGATGTATGTAAGCAATTGCATATCGAAACCGACAATTCAATGGGCAAAGGAAAGCTGATTGACGAAATATTCGGAGAGAAAGTCGAAGACCATCTGATTCAGCCGACTTACATCACGGATTATCCGATAGAGATGACGCCTTTGGCGAAAAAACACAGGACGGAAGAAGGACTGGTAGAACGTTTTGAACTTTTCGTAAATGGAAAAGAAATCGCCAATGCTTATTCAGAGTTGAACGACCCCATCGATCAAAGGGAGCGATTGGAAGACCAATTGTCCCTAGCGGAAAGAGGCGATGATGAAGCGATGGTCATGGATGAAGATTTCGTCCGTGCATTGGAATATGGAATGCCGCCCACATCCGGTTTGGGTATCGGAATTGACCGATTGACCATGATGTTGACAGATAATGCATCTATCCAAGAGGTACTTTTCTTCCCGCAAATGAAGAAGGAGGTATAATTGGATTTTGTATCAACTGATAATTTCAAAATGCCTTGACGGAATGATATTCGTCGAGGCATTTTGTTTTGTTATTATTCCAATAATAAAATCTTGGGAACAGTCATATTCCTGCAAAGGTTTACTCTATAATTGTAGCCTTGTATTTATATAAACAATTCTACAATCATGGAAATTACCGTAGCACAAGAACAAGATAAATTTGTATTTAATCCCGAACTGCCGAAAGTCAAGAAGTTCTACAAAACCGCCCTGACCGGATGGAAGATGAGGTTGTACCAATTGAAGAATGTTCCGGGAGCGGCATTCTTTAGATTACGGATGGAGGAACTCAAGCCGGAAGTCGTAAAGGTGTCCCTTCCTTACAGTTGGAGATCGAGGAATCCTTTTAAGTCCATTTACTTTGTAGGGTTATTGGCTGCCGCCGAATATTCTACTGCGATGATGGTCGTGTCCCGTTTGCAGCAAGCCGCTAATATTTCATTTATCGTTAAAAGTTCAAGTTCCGAATTTCTAAAAAAAGCGAAAGGACGAACCACTTTTACATGTGTGGATCACGTACAAGTCGATGAAGCGGTGAACCTCGCATTGAAAACAGGAAAATCAGTTGAAATCCCTTTAGAAGCCATCGGTACTTCCGAAAGTGGAGAAGTGGTTTGTCGTGTCAAAATTAATTGGTCGATTAGGTGCAATCGGAAAGGGTAGGATTCTCAATAGAAGAAAACCCCCGTTGTCTACTAGGCAATTCCGGAATAAGGACTTATTTTTACGATATTGAGGATTTCGAAACAACGTACTTGTTTATGAATTCTAGTATGATTGATAAGTCTGGACTTTCAGCATGCAAAATATTCATGAAGAAGTTTCAAAATTTAATATTGCATGGAACTGACTGCCACAGAAAAAGAAAAATTCGTATTTAATCCTGAATTGCCAAAAGTCAAGAAGTTTTTCCAACTTGCCCGATCCGGTTGGAAAATGCGGTTGTACCAATTGGCGAATGTTCCGGGAGCGGCATTCTTCAGGTTGAGAATCGAAGAGTTGACGCCAGGTGTCGCAAAGGTATCTTTGCCATATAGCTGGCGAACCCGGAATCCCTTCAAATCCATTTACTTTGTAGGTCTGATGGCTGCCGCCGAATATTCTACGGCATTGATGGTGGCATCACGTTTGCAACAAGCCTCGGATGTATCATTCATCGTTAAGAATTCCGGCGCCGAATTTCTCAAAAAAGCGGAAAACCGAACCACCTTTACCTGTGCCGATCACCAAATAGTGGATGAAGCGATTGATAAAGCTTTGAAAACAGGAACTTCTGTTGAAGTGCCATTTGAAGTAGAAGGGAAATCCGAAAATGGAACTGTTGTTTGTAAGGTTCGGATCACCTGGTCAATCAAGCGGAAATCTAAGAAATAAAGGTGTAGGGAATATGAAAGATAATCCATATAAGAATGATATTATCGCAATTCTCATTCTAGGATTTTTTATTATTAGCTCTTGAGACATGGCGACGTTGGGGTGCCTTTCTTTCCTACTCCTACTTTGATGATGTCATCTTTGTATCGTTAACTTATATAGCTGCATTTTACTAGCTGTTTTTCGAGTCTTCCGATTATTGATGAGATTTAGATTTACGTTCTGATAAATAATTCAAAATGACGCCTCAAAAATTACTTTTACTTCTTTCGATAACGTTATTCTGTGCTTGTAAAACAAATCGTCCGATAGGTCAAGTGAAAAATAGCATAGAAGCTGATTATTGTAATCAAATAATCAATCAACCTGGAAATAAGAATTTTGATACATTGGTTCTAAAATTGAGTGAAGGTCAAGAAATGAATTTTTCCTCTTTGAACGAGAAAACGATTCTTACAAGAAATGTAATTTCAATATTAATAAATTACAAAGGGGATATATTATTAAGGGGTGAACCCATCAAGAAAGAAAACTTGAATAAGAAGGTCAGGATGATGTATGTCAATGAATCTAACCGAGAAAATTATTCTGATTACCGTACAGTAATGATCAATAATAAAGAACTTGATATTTCGAATGGCATTATTGCGATTAATAAGGATGATAAGCTAAAGAGAGAAGTTTATATTGAAATAGTAAAACAGATATTCGAGGTTTTAAATGAGTATAAAAACAACATTTCCATCCAAGCATTTGGTAAATCCCTCAATGAAGTTGGGAATGAAGAATTACAGGAATTGGATAGGGTATTTACTGCTTGTCCTGTTAGGATTTCTAATAGGGTGAATTTGCCTCCGCCACCTCCGCCTCCCGGAAGTAAATCCGGTTAGAATAAATACACTATAAAGT
>JAHDCE010000483.1 GCA_020630045.1 Saprospiraceae bacterium
ACATACCATTTGGTATATCGATCGTTTTTGAGTTTCACATCGAATGGAGAAAACAAATACAGCCCTCCAAAGGGAACCAAAGAAGAAAAAGATAAAAATAGGGAACTCCAAAAACAATTCATCGAAACAGAAATTTTCAAAGACTTCAAACCCATATACGACGAATTAAGAATTTATCGGAACGACATCAATCACGCCGGATTCAATGAAGATGCATTCAAGCAAAACAAATTCAATACAAAACTCAAAGAACTCAAAAACAAGACCTGGGAAATCGTATTAAAACATGAAACG
Organism: Saprospiraceae bacterium; assembly: GCA_020630045.1. Taxonomy (GTDB): domain Bacteria; phylum Bacteroidota; class Bacteroidia; order Chitinophagales; family Saprospiraceae; genus JAHDCE01. Next base: position 295 of record JAHDCE010000483.1, read on the forward strand.
AAAAACCATCTCTCTAATGACTCTTTAGACCGATAATATGGAAAAAAAAATCGGAAAATACAATAATATCGCTTGGTTTTTGATTGGTTTGGGAGTCGCTATTTCCATATTTGGAATATATCAATTCTGTAATTCCGAACCTCAGATGGGCATGCACGAGCTGGGCGACTTTATCGGCGGAACCGCAGGTTCTATTTGGGCATTGGCGGGTTTGTTATTCATATACGTAGCGTTTCTCGGTCAAAAGGAACAGATGCAGAACCAGCAGGTAGAAATGAAAATGCAACGGGAAGAACTGGCTTTGGCGAGAGAAGAATATGCCGGTCAAAGAAAACAAATGGAGGAACAATCCTTAACTTCCGCATTGCAAAAATTCGACAATACTTTTTTCCATTTGGTCAACTTATGGAATCAGGGTGTCGCCGGTTTTGAATACAAAAAAGATGGAGAGACAATAAAGGGAAGGGAGGCTTTTCAATACTTCTATGAGGAGTACAAAAACAAATACGAAACTTATCGCGGCGAAAATTGGAACACCCCATATTCAGAAAAAGAAGAGATTCGATTGATTAAAAAAACCTTTGTCCCTTTTTTCATAAAATATCGTTCTTACTTCAGACATTATCACAAAAACCTGGGCGTATTATTCGACTTCATCGACAAGGCCGAAAACATAGATGACAAAAAGAAACAATTCTACTTCGACATCATCCGATCACAGACGACTTCCGATGAAATGCTATTGATACTTTACGCCAGTATCGACGCCCTGACCAAATTCAAATACCCGTTATTACAAGCCAAATGGAATTTCATGAGAAACCTTTCCGAAAGGGAATTGGCACATCCCAATCACAAAAAATTATACGAAGATATTTATATCAATATGAGTGTCGAGCATTATATCAATTCACAAGATTAAATTTCACCCACGCAACCCTCTCCTCATATTCCCCGTCTAGGAAATATGAAACCTAAATGCATCATCCTTTTTATTGCTTTAATGGCAAGCGTTCAAAGCTTTTCGCAAAATATCATATTGCCCGATATTTCCTTGTGTGAGATTGATGAAGAGCTTGCCCCCGAACAATTCGACTCCTTGTTTCAACGGTTTGAAAAAGTGACCTTGGAATATCCTTTGGACACCATCAAAAATTGGAATAAGGAACGGCAAGTAGATCACTTTAAATATTTGTTTACGCAGCGGGGGAATATCACTGAAAATTTCCAACATGCTGACGGGAGCATACACTTTTTTCCGGAACAACCGGTTTGTCATCTTTGGTATAGGTATGTCATTTTTAATAGTAGGGGAAATTTATGGAAACCCTTTTTAAAAAATACGGAAAAACGCCTGGGAATCCGTCCATTTTCCGATATTTCGGAAGATATCGTTTACATACGTATATGGCAAATACCAGCGATGTTAGCCAGTCATTTAAAAATCATAGATATTGAATTCCCCGCCAATGGATCGATAAAATCCATTTATCGTGAAACCAATGACGAAATGTTTAAAAAAGACTCTTTTCCGGAAGGAAAAACCAAGCAAACATTTAACCTTTATAGCAATAAAACTTATCGACTGATGACACAAAATGAAATCTGGAATTTCCCAAGCGAGAGTGAAATTCCATCCTATTTGTATATGTGTCCGGACGGTTATTCTTTGACTTTTGAAATCATGCACAAGGGAGAGTACGCCTTTTTCACCTATAGCAATATGATGTATAAAAATTGCAGTGTGGCAAATAAGGAAACAAAGGTATTAAGAAGACTGATACATACGATCAATGAAGAATTCGAAACTGATTTCATGGAAATGGAGGAATAAAATAATCTCCTATCATTTCAACTCCTTCATCTTCTCCAACAACCAATCCCTTTCCGACAATACTTTGGTGTCTTTTATTTGTTGTTCCAGTTTGACGATTCCGATTTTATCCGAAGGTGGGATTTGAATGATTTTCTTTATCATTGAAATAATATTCAAATAATTCTCCTTGTGATAACCGATTTCTTTTTTTCGAGAAATATAGACTTTCAAACTCTCCAACAAACTTTCTAAAGCTTCCCATTCATCCAAGTCGTAATACATTTTCGCCAACATGACCTTAGCGCCTAAATGATGCAACACATCCGAATATTTGGTTTGTAACAACAAGGGCATCGCCTGGTCAAAATTCCCCACTTCAAAGTAATATTTAGACAAGTTAAAATGAAAACTATCTTCCCGGGTTTTCTCATCCAATCGCTCTTTGTATTCATATATGAAATGATATACCCACTCGAATTCTTTTAATTTAAAACCTAGTAAAATGACATTATTATAAGTCCACTTTGACAGTATTCCGTTGTCCAAATATATTTCCATTCGCAAACCCTCCCGATACACCTCGAAAGCTTCCCGCACGAATCGCTTTTTTCCGGCATTCAATCTACGTATACAATAATTAGTCGCCAATATGAAAATATCCCGCTTTTCTTGTTGTGAGAACAAATCGATTCGTTCACGAAGCAATATTTTAAGTTGAGTAAATGCCGATTCATCTTCAGGGTGGGTCAGCGCCATCAAAGCCGAATGATAAACGCCGATGGCCGGTATCTCCAAATGCTCCGGATGATTTTGGATGTACAGGAGAACGGATTCCAAAAGCCCTTGGTCATATTCTTCTTTCTGAATGGTTTGATGGGAAATAATATTACAAGCATCTTTCAATTTTCCGGATATAAAAGACACATCTCTCAAATCGGCGAGTTCTTGAAGTTTGAATTTTTTATTCCGCTTTTTAGCGCTTTCAAAATAGAATCTCTCCCGATGGATATTGTACCAATTTTGATGGTAAAATTCATTTCTCAACGCTCCTTTTTCAAGCATTTGCTCTATTCTGGACATCACCTTCAAAAAGGGCTTTTCCAAATTCCGCTTGCGATAAGCCTTCATCAAAAAGAAATTAAAATCAATATCACTGGTGGTACATTCCTTCCACACCAAAAATGCTTCGATTTTTTTCAACAAATCAGAATGAGCGTAATGTAGTTTTTGCATGTTGAACGGCTCATCCGGATATAAATGTCGGAACAACTTTTCCGGTAACGGCACCCTACCCTTAGCGGCCCTCAAGTAATCGAATAGTGACACCAACACGTTCTGCTTATTGAACAAAGGAGAGCGTAAAAACTTGGACAATTGTCGCAAATCCGATGCGTCTAGGGCAAAAAACAGCTCATATAGGCGATTCTCTTTCAAAATTTTCATTTTTTATTCCGAGAACAAAATTACATTATTAACTGATAAACAATTATTTAATTTATATAATTAACTAAAAAAACCCGAGAACAAAGACAATTTGTATTTTTACTATTGACGATTTCATTTCAAATTTGAATCAACAAAGCATCCTTTATTAATAGAAAAACCCATTATTATGAAATTTAGACTAAAGCAACTCCTAGTTATATTCTCCTTATTTTTTGTCAATGGTATATTACATTCAC